>CALKMT010000091.1 GCA_938091715.1 uncultured Litorivicinus sp. | reverse complement strand
AAATGGATTTCACCCCACTAGCCCACTGGATGCAGGCGTCCGAGGTTACCAAGGTCATGCATGCGGGATTCGAGGATCTGGAATTATTTGCACAACACTTTGAATGCCTGCCGTCGCCGTATTTTGACACGCAACTGGCTCAGGCCTGTCTGGGTGGCCCGATCTCCATGGGCTTGGATGCCTTGGTGCAATCCTATGGATTTGCGCCGCTGGACAAATCCAAGTCGCGCAACGACTGGACCCGGCGTCCGCTGAGTCGCGATCTGTTGGATTACGCCGCCCAGGATGTTTTGCATCTGCCCGAAATTGCCGCCCATCAGCGGGCTCAATTAATCGAGCAGGATCGCTTTGAGTGGTTGATTGAAGAGCAACAGGCGGCGATGACTCGGGTCCGCAAGCATCTGGCCGGCGAGCTGGATCCGATGGACCGGGTCAAGGGGCTGCATCATCTTGATGGCCGGGGCATGACGCTGATGCGCGCTCTGGTGGCTTGGCGAGAGCAGGTGGCTCGACAGAACAATTTCGCGCGCTCGAGGGTGGTGCGGGATGAGTTTTTGATGGCGCTGTGCTCACGCCCAAGCTGGCCGGGGCAATTATCCGGCTTGCCCGGTGCCCGGGGATCGAGTCTAAAGCGCTACGGCGACGCCATGCGTGCGGCCTATGAAGAGGCTATGGGCCTGCCAGCAGAAGATCCCTTGCCGGCGCCTCGCAAGCCCACCGGCGCCGAGCGGGCCGCACAGAAGGCGCTCAAGGCGGACCTGGTGGCGCTGGCTGAGCGTCATGATCTGGCCGTCGAATTCTTAGCCAAACGACGGGATATTGAGCGTTGGGCTGCGGGCAAAGGTGGCCCCAGCGGTTGGCGCGCAACACTATTGGAGCCCATTTTGTGAAACGTTTGATTCAAATCTATAAAAGTCCCCGCAAGGACGAGATGTACTTGTTTGTGGACCGAGCCGATGAGTTAAAGCGCGTCCCGGAGACCCTGCTAGCACAATTCGGTACGCCCCAGTCGGTCATGGTCATTGCCATGACTGAAACCCGGAAACTGGCTAGAGCGGACGCCGCGGAGGTGCTGGCACAGATCGAAGAGGCGGGCTATTACTTGCAGATGCCACCGCCGAAGGAGTCCGAGGCCAATGCCTTGGGCGATAAATTAGCCGAGTACTGCGCTAAGTTCGATCAGGATCCCGAGTCCTGATCAGCAAATGCTCGGATTTGCCCCCACCAGGGCAAACTGAGTAACGCCATTAACGAGAAATACTCGACCGCTGACAGCCCAATCACGGCCAGGGTCAAAATGCCAAAACCCGCCGAGGCCACCATAAAGACTGCGTTTAATCGGTTATTGCGACCAATGGCGGTGGGCAAGGCTGGCCCGGCCAGTCGACGTTGCATCCAGACATACAGCGGCACCACGTACAGGCCGCCAAACACACCCAGTGCGGCCAAGGCTGCAACACCCAAGGGCAGCGAAAGCTGACTGAGCCAAGGCAACCCCAAGCCGAATACAATCAATCCAATAAAGCCAATCCGGATGCTGTTGGGTCCGATTAGGTTGACGCATTTGGACCCCAGCCCCACGCCGACCGCAAAGGCGGCCAATAACCAGCTGACTCCCTCAGGGGGCAGTCCCATGAGTTGCTCGGCCAACAGCGGCAGTTGCGTTAAATAGCTAGCGCCCAAGAACCAAAACCACGAGATCAAGCGCCGGGCCCGCCGGGTATCGGCGCTGTCCTCGCGGTCATCGCTCTGGACGGGGCTCGCGGGCACGGCAGGCAAGCGTTGGGCCAGCACGCGGCCAACAAGTGCCAGGCCGATCACCAGCCCGGCCAGGACGCCCGGCATTGATACCAGGGCGCCCCCCACCAGGCTGCCGACTAGAATCGCAATAAAGGTCAATGCTTCGATCGAGCCGGTGACCGAGGGCAATTGGTCCTGGGCTTCGGTTCTGGCGGGCCAGGTGAATTTGGTCGGTCCAAACAGCGTGCTTTGAATACCCAAGCAGGCCAGCGCCAATAGCAATAACTCGATTCTGCCCAACCACAACCCAAGCCCAGCCAGCACTGCGCACCCAATCTCCAGGTTTTTGACCCAAATAATAGCGACCTTTAAATCTGTGCGGGCGACCCAGGCGCCGGCATAGGTCGAAAATACTAAAAAGGGCAGGATAAACAGACCGGACGCAAGATTGGTCCACAGCGAAGGGGATCCTGCGAAGCTGATGAGGCCAAATCCGATCAGTACCAGGGTGGCTTGTTTCACCAGATTGTCGTTGGCCGCGCCCAGTGCCTGTAGTAGTAGAAAGGGTCGTCTATGCACAGGTACCAAACTTAGTATACTCCTGAGGTCATTCGCTTCTTAGAACAGTCTACCGATAAATGAATCAAACACGACCGATCGTTTATATTGTTGATGATGACCCGTTAGTCGGCCCGACCTTTACCAAATTTTTATCCAAGCTCGACGTCACTGTGCGCACCTTTGACAGTGGCATTGAGTTTTTAGAGGCCATTCATCCCGCCGAGACCGCCTGCGTGTTGCTGGATATGCGTATGCCCGATCTGGATGGCCTTGAGGTGCAACAAAAGCTGCGCGATCAGGGCTGCGTTCAGCCGGTGGTCTTTGTGACGGCGGCCGAGGACGTTGAATCCGCGGTCAGCGCCATGCGACAGGGGGCATTGGATTACCTGCTCAAGCCCGTGGGCCAAGGAGAATTGCTGACTCGAGTTCAGGTGGCGCTAAACGAAGCGCAAATTACCGTCGAGGAAAATCAAGAGTCGGCCATTGTTCGATCGCGCTTTGAACGACTCACTCCCCGGGAGCGAGAGGTCCTAGGGCTGATGGTCGAGGGTAAGGCAAACAAAGTCATGAGCGTCGATCTAGGCGTCAGCCAACGGACGGTCGAGATTCACCGTGCCCGGGTCATGGAAAAGATGGAAGCCCGGTCTCTGGCCGACTTATTTCGACTGTCCCTGTACTTGGACTTGTCCGCCAAAGACTAGGCCGCCGTGGATTCGGCCGACAACGCTGTCCTATCCAGAATGGTAATTTCTCTGCCGTGTAGCTCGATCAGCCCATCGTTGTGAAGCCCCGTCAACAATCGACTGACCGTCTCTAGCGCCAGGCCCAAATAGCTTGCTAGGTCGGTGCGATTCAAGGGCAGACGAAACCGATCCTGACTTAGCCCTCGGGATTTGTGATGCTCGCTAATTTGAATGAGCCAGGCGCAGACCCGAGCGCGCGCGGGCTTTTGCTGGATGCGGGTTAACCACCGTTTCTGTTGCATTTCTTTGGCCAGCAGGCGCACCGATTCAGCGTGCTGGCCTAGTTCGCTCTCGCTGTGCAACAGGCACACCCGGCTGCGTTCCAGGGCGATTGCGGTCTCAATTTGCACCGATTCGTACAGGCAGCCCAGACCGATATAATCCCCGGGCAGCGCCAGTCCAACCACCTGTTCGTCCTGCACCAGTTTGACCGCGCCGGATTGCACGACGGCTGCAAAACTGCGCCCAGCCCCCTGGTGATAGATGACCTGGCCGCTATCA
The DNA here is from genome assembly GCA_938091715.1 of uncultured Litorivicinus sp. Lineage (GTDB taxonomy): Bacteria > Pseudomonadota > Gammaproteobacteria > Pseudomonadales > Litorivicinaceae > Litorivicinus. The sequence goes on along the minus strand of CALKMT010000091.1, from coordinate 244 downwards.
AAGTGTTGATGTCCATGGATCATGTCACGAAAGTCAGCGGGACTTTGCGTTTCATGGAAGCACGCTTGTCCAAGCGCGCAATCATCACAGTGGTTCGGTTTGTGGGTGTCTTTCATGGACTCAGTATAGGGGCCAATACCCTTGCAGTCATCGTTCGTTGAATCTTCGAAAACAACATTGTTGCGGCGCAACAAATAAGGTGTTATTTTGCGGTGCAACAATTCATTGTTAGGGAAGTCTTATT
>CALKMT010000090.1 GCA_938091715.1 uncultured Litorivicinus sp. | reverse complement strand
CAAGGTGAAAGAACTGCTTAACACCGACACGGTGATCAAGGCAGACTATGAACATATTTACAAATCGCTAGCCGGATAAAATTAGATGGACTTTACGATCTCTCGAGAACACTTCCTTGAACGTGCCAATATGGCGGCCGCGGTCGTCGAGCGTAAGCATACGCTACCGATACTGGCCAACGTGCTGTTGGTGGTGGACAGTGCGTCGAGCACATTAACCGGCACGGATCTGGATACCGAGATCAGTATCGAGTTGGAAGTGGACCAGGTACGCGAAGGCGGGGAAATCACCTTGCCAGGCCGTAAGCTGGTCGACATCCTAAAAGCCTTGCCTCAGGACGCGCTAATCGAGTGTCGGTTGGATGGCAGCCACATTCTACTCAAGTCCGGACGGTCGCGATTCAAGCTGGCCACCCTGCCTGCCTCGGATTTTCCACGGGTCGAGATGCAGGGTGACACCACTGCAGTGGCCGTGCCTGCGGCGCCCTTGTCCCGGGCGGTTTCGAAAGTGCAATTTGCCATGGCCCAGCAGGACGTTCGTTATTATTTAAACGGCATGCATTTGTCCGTTGGCGAGGGGCGGCTTCGTTGCGTGGCAACCGACGGGCACCGCTTGGCGTTGAGTGACGTCAACATTGAAGATGCCAACGCCACAGCGTCGCTGATTTTGCCGCGCAAGGCGGTATTGGAGTTGGCGAAGTTGTTGTCAACCGCAGGGGATAAGCCGGTGGCGGTTAGGTTCTCAGTGTCCCATTTGCAGGTCGAGATTGCCGGGTTGTCCTTTACCAGTGTGCTAATCGAGGGGCGCTTCCCGGATTACGAGCGAGTCATGCCGAAGGGCCGTCAGAACACCCTGACCGCGGATCGCAAATTGTTCCGTGAAGTGCTGAGTCGCGCGGCGATTCTGTCCAACGAGCAGTTCCGCGGCGTTCGTATGGTCATGGATGATGGCGCGTTGACCGTTGCTACGCAAAACACCGAGCAGGAAGAAGCTGAAGAAACTATCGAGGCGCACTTTGATGGCGCGGATCGGTTTGAGATTGGCTTTAACGTGGGTTATCTGCAAGACGTGTTGGGCGTAATCGAAAGCGATCAGGTCGAGTTTCAGCTCGGCGATCCTAACGGCAGTGCACTGTTGATTGGCAAAGGCGATACCGAATCTCAGTACGTTGTGATGCCAATGCGCCTGTGAGGTGCGGATTACCCAGTTAGAAATCCAGCGCTTCCGGGCGCTGGAACAGGTCTCCATCTCGCCCAGCGCCGACTTCGTCCTATTCTACGGGGACAACGGGGCTGGCAAGACCTCGATATTGGAAGCGATCAGCTTTCTGGCCACCGGCCGCAGTTTCTTGGGCACTCGTTTGCCAAATATTGTTCAGCAAGGCGCCCGTGACGTGTTGGTGAGTGCTCAGGTTACCGAGGGCTCGAGTACCCATCAGATGGGGTTGCAGCGTGGACTGAACGGCCTAATAGAGGGGCGCTTGGACGGCGAGCGGCTGAGCGGTCTGTCTCCTCTTGCGCGCGCCTTGCCTTTCTTGGTGGTCGGTGCCGAGGGTCTGAGTTGGTTGGCTGGCACGCCTGCACGGCGGCGATCGATTATGGACTGGGGTGTGTTTCACGTTGAAGGGCTGGGCGGTGGCCACTATGCGCGCTATCGAAAAGCCCTAGAACAGCGCAATAAAGCGTTAAAAAATGATACACTGCAACCCGCTGAAATTCAGTCTTGGGACGGCGTGCTGGCCGAGTCTGGCGAGGCCATCGTGGCGTGCCGAGAGGCCTATGTCGCGCGATTGTGCGAGCGGTTTCAGGCCTTGGCGGCGAGCGTCGCAGGGTTGCCCCCGATTGAGATCGGGCACCAGGCCGGTTACACCCGTGAAAAGGGTTCGTTGTTGGACGCGCTGGGGCGAGGATTGGCCCGAGACCGAGCGATGGGCGCGACCTACAGCGGTCCTCACCGGGGCGATCTGACGTTGAACTGTCGCGGTGCCCCCGCATTAGAGGGGCTCAGCCGAGGTCAGCAAAAGGTATTGGTGTCCTTGTTGGTGCTGGCGCAACAGGAACTGTTGCTCGAGGTTAAGCAGCGCCAAGTCGTGCTGTTGGTCGACGATTTGGCGGCCGAGTTGGACGACGAGCGTCAAGGGCGGCTGTGGGACCTAATGACAGGGACCGGGGCGCAGGTTTTTTTAACGGCGGTGGATGCGAAACGCGTTCAGCCGATATTGGATAGTGGTCGAGCCGTACAAGCGTTTCACGTGAAACAAGGCTCAGTGATGGAAGTGGAGGCAAGATGAGCGAGTCAGAATACGGTAGTGATTCCATTAAGGTCCTAAAGGGCCTGGAAGCCGTACAGAAGCGCCCAGGGATGTACATTGGCAATACGGACGACGGGACCGGACTGCACCATATGGTGTTCGAGGTCGTCGATAATTCCGTGGACGAGGCCTTGGCTGGCCATTGTTCGACCATCGATGTCACCATTCACAGCGATGAATCTATCACCGTGGCCGACGACGGACGTGGCATACCGGTGGATCTGCATGCCGAAGAGCAGCGCTCGACCGCCGAGGTCATCATGACCGTCCTACACGCCGGCGGAAAGTTTGACGACAACAGTTACAAGGTCTCTGGTGGGCTGCACGGTGTGGGTGTCTCGGTGGTCAACGCACTGTCGAAAAAGCTGGTGCTGACCATTCGCCGCGACGGCGCGGTCTGGGAGCAGACCTACGAGCATGGCGCGCCGGTCGCCCCGATTGCCGAGATTGGCAAGACACAAGGGTCAGGCACTGCGGTGCGGTTCCATGCCAGCGAAGGCACCTTTGGTACGGTGGAGTTTCATTACGACCTGTTGGCCAAGAGGCTTCGCGAGCTAAGTTTCTTGAACAGTGGCATTCGGATCACCCTGACCGACGAGCGCTCAGGCAAAAGCGAAGTGTTCCAATACGAAGGCGGCTTACGCAGCTTCGTTGAGTACCTGAATCGCAACAAGCATCAGATTTGCGAGGTATTCCACTTCACCAGTCAGCGTGAAGACGGGATTGGCGTCGAGATCAGTCTGCAATGGAATGATTCTTACCAAGAGAATGTGTACTGCTTTACCAATAACATTCCCCAGCGGGATGGCGGTACTCATATGTCTGGTTTTCGCCGGGCGTTGACCGCGGTCTTGAACAAATACATCGAAAACGAACAATTGCAAAAGAAATCGAAAGTGGCTACCAGCGGCGACGATGCCCGGGAGGGCCTCACCGCGATCATTTCAGTCAAGGTGCCGGATCCGAAGTTCTCCAGCCAGACCAAAGATAAATTGGTCTCGCAAGAAGTTCAGACCGCGGTCGAGCAAGACATGCGAGATTATTTCCAGACCTATCTGGAAGAAAATCCCGGCGCTGGCAAGTTGATCGCCGGCAAGATGATCGATGCGGCCCGTGCTCGTGACGCGGCTCGTAAGGCGCGGGAAATGACTCGGCGCAAAGGCGCGCTTGATATTGCAGGTTTGCCCGGGAAGTTAGCGGATTGCCAGGAAAAGGATCCAGCGTTGTCGGAGTTATTCCTAGTCGAGGGTGACTCGGCGGGTGGCAGCGCAAAGCAGGGCCGCGACCGGCGGGGTCAGGCAATCCTGCCGCTGCGGGGCAAGATCTTGAACGTCGAGAAAGCCCGCTT
>CALKMT010000089.1 GCA_938091715.1 uncultured Litorivicinus sp. | reverse complement strand
GTGATCGCTTGGATCAGCATCAGCCCGTCGGGCTTGATTAGGCTGCGGCATATGGAAAAGAACGTATCCAAGTATTGATGGCCCACGGCCTCGATCATCTCGACGCTGACCAGCCGATCGTATTGTCCCCGCAGGTCGCGATAATCTTCTTTTAACAGCTCGATCTGATCGCTCAATCCCGCGGCTTTGATGCGCTCAGCAGCCAAGTCATGTTGTGCATCACTGATGGTCGTGGTGGTCACGCGCACGCCATAGTTTTGCGCCGCATGAATCGCCAGCCCGCCCCAGCCGGTGCCGATTTCAACCAGATGCATGCCGGGTTTTAGCCCAAGTTTCTGACAAATTAGATCCAGCTTATGGGTGGCTGCGGTTTCCAAGGGGGAATCGATGGCAGGATAGACCCCCGAGGAATACATCATGGTGGGGTCTAAGAATCGCTCGAACAGCTCGTTACCCAAGTCGTAGTGCGCCCGGATGTTGCGACGGGAGTTACTCTTGGTGTTGCGATTGAGCCAGTGCGCCACCCGCATCACGGAGCGTAAATAGTGGGTCAATCCCCCATCCAAGCGATCCAGCACCGTGACATTGCGAACGAAAATTCGTGTCATTTGGCTTAGGTTGTCGACGTGCAGCGTGCCATCCATGTAGGCCTCGCCGGCTCCCAGGGCGCCGCGCAAAGCGACGTCTGCCCAAGCGGAAGGATCCAAAACCTCGATTTTGGCGTGCAGCGAGGTGTCCAAAGGGTCGCCAAAGTGCTGGCAGTGACCGTTTTCCCAAACTTCTAAGTGGCCTTTTTCCAGTTGTCGCAAGATGGCATAGCAGGCAGTACGACAGCGTCGCTCAATAAAGGTCCCCTTGATGCTGGGGGACACGATTTGGTCGGCGGTTTGACTCATTTTTTTAACTCCGCGGGGTAAGGCTGGTAGCGCATTCCTTTGCACCAGAGTTTGAGGGCTTGCCAGTAAATCCCTCCTAACGTGATCAGGGGCATACACGCCTGACCGATGTGGTCTTTATACGTGGGTGACTGGATGGGTGCCAAGCGAAAACCGGCGCTCATGATCTTTTGTCCATCCTGATGCAACAACAGATCACAGCGATATTGCGTGTCGGGCCATTGGGCACGGATCTCATAGTGTTGTCCTGCCGGGTTGAAGGGTGACACGTGAAAGGTCTTGGCCCAGTGGCTGTGATCAAATTCGTCTGGGTTCAATGCGTACAGCTCCCGTTCGCGCCAGGGCGTGTTGCGCACTTCTAGGATGACCCCGCTGGGCTGCCCCTGGGCGTCATGAAAGTAATACAGGCTAAGTGGGTTAAACCCAATTCCTAAAAACGGCGGTTGGGCCAGCATCCAAACCGTCCCCGCGCAGTCGATTTCCCGTTCTTGCGCGGCCTGGCGGGCTTTGTCCAAGAGCGGTGTGGGCGACTCGTTTAAGTGCCGCCGGGTGTCAAAGGGATGCGCACCGGATAAATCCGCGGCGCTGTACCAAGCAGGGTAGGTAAACCGGTGGGATAACGGCTGAAACCGTTGGTGGAAAATCCGCCCTTTCAGTCGCTGCAGGTTCACGCACTGACTCGCCAAGCAGGGGCTTCAGCCAAGGTCTGGATCAACGCCTGCGCCGCCTCCAGGCCAGTGGTGTGACCGTCCTCATGGAATCCATTGCGTCCCCAGGCGCCGGCAAACACGATTCGTTGCCGGGCGTTTAAGGCCGCCAACTGGGACTGAGCATCTGGCGACTGGGGCCCAAACTGCGGGTGTGCGTAGGTAAAGGTGCGTAGGGTCTTGGCCGGGTCAACACGCCCCCCTGGATTGACGGTGACGAAAAAGTCCGGGCTGCCCTGGGGCATGCACTGCAACTCATTCATCCAGTAGGTCAAAATCGGCGCGTCGGTTTGGGCGCTTTGCAAACGGTAATTCCAGGCCGACCAGCAGCGGCGGTTGGTGGGCATCAAGCTAGCATCTTGGTGAAGCACCACCTGGTTGTCCAAGTAGGGCACCCCACTGAGTACGTCAGTAGCCAGATCCGAGGGCGCCGCAAGTAATGCCAACGACTGGTCGCTGTGACAGGCCATGACCACGGCATCGAAGCGCTCTGGGCCACGGTCTGAGTCCAGGATGACGCCGCCCTCAACCTCGGTCACCGATTTCACGGGACTAGACAGTCGGATGTCGTCGCGAAATGGTTCACTGATGGGTTCCAGATAAGCGCGAGATCCGCCAATTAGCGTGAACCACTGTGGCCGCTGAGTCAGATCCAACAAACCATGATTGAAAAAGAATTTTGCGAAGAACAAGGCTTCAAAATTCGCCATATCGTTCTCGGGTGTTGACCAGATAGCCGCCCCCATGGGGTACAGATATTCGCGCACAAACCGTGCGCCGACGCCCATCTGATCCAGATACTCGCCCAGTCGTTGATGGCTTTCGATACGGTCGGCCTTCAGGTCCGCCTTGACCCGTCGGTTAAAGCGCACAATGTCCAGCATGAAGCGCCAATGCCGGGGATCGAGTTTTTGTGTCCAGGTAGGCGCCATGGTGCCCAGGTCCTTGCCAGCGTATTCCCTTAGCGTGTCCTCGTCGCTGACGCTGAATCCCATGGTCGTGGGCTGCACCGGAATGTCCAGCTCGTCCAGCAGGCGGATGAAATTGGGATAGGTGCGCTCGTTATAAACAATAAAGCCAGTATCCACCCAGTATTCGGCGCCATCGACCTGGACCGGCACCGTATGGGTGTGCCCGCCGATGCGATCTTCGGATTCAAACACCCGAATTTGATGTCCGGCGCGTTTTAGTTCTCGTGCGGCAGTTAGGCCGGTAATCCCGGACCCAACGATGGCAATACTGGGCATTATTTTTGTTCCTGCAAGTGAGCTTTGAAATTGTCGATGGCCTGCTGACGGCTGACCTTTAGATCCACCATAGGGGCGGGGTAGTCCAGGCCGTGTACCGGGCCTTGGGCAAAGGGCGCATGGATCCGTTTGGCGCCCAGGGCGTTTAATTCCGGAACCCAACGGCGAATATAGGTGCCCTCCGGGTCGAAGCGCTCACTTTGGGTGACCGGGTTCATGACGCGAAAGTAGGGCGCGGCGTCGGTGCCGGTCGAGGCGCTCCACTGCCAGCCGCCGTTGTTTGAGGCCAAGTCCGCATCCACCAGATGGCGCATAAAAAAGTCCTCGCCCCGACGCCAATGGATAAATAGATTCTTGGTCAAAAACATTGCCACAATCATACGACAGCGGTTGTGCATCCATCCGGTGGCCAATAATTGGCGCATGGCCGCATCCACGATGGGGATGCCCGTTTGGCCGGTGGCCCAACGATCAAAATCTTGCTCGGACGTATTCCAGCGCATACCCCGGGTCTCAAGCTTAAAGGGTTGATCCCGGCTGACTCGGGGCACTTCAACGATCAAGTTGCGATAAAAGTCGCGCCAGCAGATCTCCGAAACAAAGGTGCCGATGCCGCCGCTGTCCTGGTACAAACCGGGATGCTCCATCGCCAACGCGTGCAAGATCTGCTGCGCGCTGAGCGCCCCGATGGCCAGGTAGGGACTCAACTGGCTGGTGCCATCCACACTGGGCAAGTCCCGGGTCTGATCGTAGCGATGAGCCAGGGAAATCCAGGCATTTAGCCGTTGATGGACGGATGCGGTATCGCTTGGCCATTGCTGCTCAGCCTGGGCATTAAGAGCCCATTCACTGGGCGTGCAAGCCATGGCCTTGGACGCCGGCGGGGTGCCCAGAGGTTGAATCATTTGCTCGCTCTGCAGGGCCAACCAACGACGCTTAAACGGGGTGAAAACTGAGTAAAACGAGCCTTGGCCGGTTTTCAGGGTTCCAGGTCTGATGGCGCATTGGTCATGATACGAATGAACCCTCAGCGGTGCGCGCTGGGCCAGGGCTTGGTCCCGTTGCGCCTCGTCCCATTCGTACTGGACGTTAAAATGCAGGGCTTTGGCCTGGAACTGCCCGCACAATCCCAGGACCTCGTCGATCTGTGCCTCAAAGGTGGGCGCGGCCAGTCTGCGCAGCGGCACCCTGAGTGCGGCCAGTTCAGCGGCCAGGTGATGACAGCGATTGTTAATCAAGGTGGCTTGGTTGTCGCCGCGACGATGGCGTTGCCAGGTCTGCTGTGCGATCCCTGTGCAGGCGATCACGTCCTCGCCGGTTTGCAGGGCATGGAATAAGGCGGGATTGTCTTGGACGCGCAAATCGGAGCGCAGCCACACCACTTGGGTCATGCGGATTCTCTATTACCTATCCCTGCATGAATAAGGTGCCACGTCCTGCGACGCCTTAATCTTACGGAAAAAACAGTCAAACGCCTACGGTTATCGCACTGCCCGCAGGCTTGCAATTCGGTGATGGGTTAGATATTAACAGCCATGGTTGGTAGGCGATATCGGTAAGCAAATGCTTTTTGGACGAATTTTCCTGGCTATAAACGGCCTGATCGGGTTAGCGCTGGGCACCTTTGTTGCGGTGTCCAGCTCGCTTGCGTCCGTGGGAATTGATGTTCAGGGCTACGGTTTGATCGAGGTGCGAGCCGCGGTTGGCGGGGCCTGGATTTGCTTGGGACTGTTTTGGCTGATCAACGCCTTTGGCCGCCGCTTGCGCTCATCTACCGCGACGCTGGGTGTGTTCTATGCGGTGACCGCCGCGGTTCGGTTCTTGGCCATGCAAGACGGCGGCGCGACCAACCAGACCCTAATGTTTTTAGCTTTCGAGCTGGTTATCGCTTTGATCAGTCTGATTCTGTTCGTCTGGGCATTGGCGCCTGAGCGCCGCCGTATATTCGGCTAGGTCAGGGCGTCGGCCAGCGCCAAACCACAGTGGTGCCCAGATAGCCAGGCCCCCTCGACACGTCCACCATTCAAATAGTCGCCGCATACCGCCAACTGATGATCAACCGACAGGTAACCCTGAGCGCGATTTTCGTCCTGGGCCCAGGGTCGTGCATAACGCCAGCGATGCACCCCGTGGGCGAGTACCTCAAAGGAGGATGGCAAGACCTCGCGGCAGGCCTGTATTAGAGCTTGCGCGGCTTGGTCGGCGGATACCTCCAGGTGTTGCTGGCTCCAC
>CALKMT010000088.1 GCA_938091715.1 uncultured Litorivicinus sp. | reverse complement strand
CGTTTTACCCAGTGTTTTAATGAGGTGCGCTAACAGGCTTAACGACGGTTTGCGCCGAGGGTCATCCCAACGACTGCTTAGCGATCGGTCAATTTTGATCACGTCAAAGTCATAGTCCTGAATCGATGCGATGTCGATATTGTAGCCGCTGCCAAAATCATCCAGCGCAACTTGGCACCCGACGGCCCGCAGATCTCGCAAGTAAGGATTGACCTGTTGCTCAGGGGGCAGGGGTGAGCCTTCAGTGAACTCCAGCAACAACGGCATGTCGTGCGTCCGAATTAGCTCCACCAGACCGAGGCGCTGTTGCGGACAATCCAACAGCTTCGGGCTGACATTGATCGCCAGAGGAATTTGATAGACGGCAAAGTGCTGCAACTGGTCCTGAATGATTTCCAGTTGCAGCGCCGGGGTCATGTTTTCGAAGTAGTGCTCCAGCGATGGGGCATCGTCCAAGCTGTCAGGCCGGGACAGCACTTCGTAATGAAGTGTGTCGCCACTGAGTACATCGACAATGGGCTGCAGCACGTAAGGAACATTCACCGGTCGAGTATAGGCTTAGAACCGATTCCGGTGAAATCCATCTGCGTTTGGCGGGATTATTCGTCCAGAAAGCTGCGAAGGTGATCCGACCGGGTCGGGTGACGCAGTTTGCGTAGCGCCTTGGCCTCGATTTGACGAATACGCTCGCGGGTTACGTCGAATTGCTTGCCGACTTCCTCCAGGGTGTGGTCGGTATTCATGTCGATACCAAAACGCATGCGCAAGACCTTGGCTTCTCGAGCCGTTAGGCTTGAGAGCACGTCTTGCGTCGCTTCCAACAGGCCGACTTCGGTCGCCCGATCCAGCGGGCTGGATGCGCTGCTGTCCTCGATAAAGTCGCCCAGGTTTGAATCCTCGTCATCACCAATCGGCGTCTCCATAGAGATCGGCTCTTTGGCAATTTTCAACACCTTGCGGACTTTCTCTTCCGGCATTTCCAGGCGCTCGCCGAGTTCTTCCGGCGTCGGCTCGCGACCCATTTCCTGCAGCATTTGGCGGCTGACCCGGTTCAGTTTGTTGATCGTCTCGATCATGTGAACCGGAATACGGATGGTTCGGGCTTGGTCGGCGATCGAACGCGTGATGGCCTGACGAATCCACCAAGTCGCATAGGTCGAGAACTTGTACCCCCGACGGTATTCGAATTTGTCTACCGCTTTCATCAGGCCGATGTTGCCTTCCTGGATCAGGTCCAAGAACTGCAGTCCGCGGTTGGTATACTTTTTGGCGATCGAGATGACCAAGCGCAGGTTAGCCTCGACCATGTCACGCTTGGCGCGACGCGCCTTGGCGGTGCCTTTGTTCAGGCTTTTTTGCAGCGTTTTAAGTTGCGTGAACGTCATGCCATTGGCTTCAAGCACAGCGAAAATCCGTGCCTGGCAGCGTTTGATGTCGCCCGCGTATCGATCCAGCATGGGCTTTTTCGATTTATCTCGGATCTGCTTAAAGAACTGCGGATTAATTTCGTTGCCCATGAACTGTTTGATAAACAGGTCACGGTCAACCTTGGCGTGACGCACGCACATGTTCTGGATTTGGCGCTCTTGTTCTTTGACGTGATCCAACACGTCACTGACCTGAGTGACCATCTCGTCGTACACCCGGGGCACTAGCTTGATTGAGCAGAACACTTCGAGCAGTTGGCTCATGGCGTTGGCAAAGGTCTTGCTGTCGCGTCCGGGCTTGACCGCAGCGGCGTTCAAAGCCGCCAAGTGCGTGCGAATTTTTTCAAATCGCAACGCCACTTCTTCCATGTCCGGGCCGCTGGGGGTCTCGTCTTCCTCGTCGTCGCTGTCCGCATCCGCTTCGTCGACTTCTTCACCATTGGCAGCGGCAGCCTCGGCCGCTTCTGCTGCTTCGACAGCCAATTGCTCTGGACTCTTGGGGTCTTCGACTTCGTCCAAGAAGCCACTCATCAAGTCGGTGATTCGGCCTTCTTCTTCGATGATGCGGTCGTACTCGGCCAGCAATCCGTCAACCACGCCAGGGTAGTAGGCCGCAGCAGCCATGACATCACGGATGCCGTCTTCGATACGCTTGGCAATGCGGATCTCGCCTTCGCGAGTCAGCAAATCGACCGTGCCCATTTCACGCATGTACATGCGCACTGGGTCGGTGGTGCGCCCAATGTCCGTTTCAACGCTGGTCAGGACCGCGACCGCTTCCTCGCTGGTGGATTCGTCGGCGCTGGAGTCGCCCTCGCTTAGCAGCAGCTCTTCGGCGTCAGGGGCCTGCTCGGCCACCGGAATGCCCATTTCGCGGATCGTACGAATGATCTCGTCGACCTGATCGGCATCGGCGATGTCTTCGGGCAGGTGGTCGTTGACCTCGGCAAAGGTCAGGTATCCCTGGTCACGCCCGCGGGCGATAAGATCTTGAATGCGGGACTTTTTAGTTCCCTGCACATTTTCGTTTGCGTCAGACATAGCTTCTCGGAAGATAATTGGAGAGTTGGCCGGAATTTAGCCGTTAATTATACCACAAAACTGAATAGCACACCTCAGCTTTTCTTGCGCTCTGCTAGGCGCTTTTGCATCAGCGCCTGCAGGTGTTCAACCGTTTTGTCACCCTCGCTGGTAAGCAGCGAAGCCCGCTCAGTTTTCGCGGTATGGCGCTCGATATAGGCCAGCCAATCTTGCCAACGGCGCGACAGCTCGTCCGACGATAAAGCGGTGTCGGATTGACTGAGTCGGCCCAACTTAATGCCCAGCGGCGTGCCCGAACAAAACCCAAGCAGTAGGCTGCTGGTGGCAATGTTGTGCTGGTTGATCAAGCCGATCAACTCGTTGACCTCGGCCAGCTCACTTTGCGGGAACGCCGGGTGGTCTTGGCCTAACGAAGGGTCTTGGAACAAACAGCGAATCAGATCCTGCGCTGCTTTCTCGAGTTTCGAATCCCGCAAGGGTTCTTCGAAATACACCTCGGGCTCGTCCAGCACAGGTTCAAACTGATCGTAGCCTTCGGCGATCGGAAAATCCGCAGCCTGCCAGCTTGGCTCGGGCAGGTCGTCAGGTTCGGGTTCGATTGTTTTTGGCGGTGGTGGGGCGGGGGAAGGGGCGGCAGCCTCGGCTTC
>CALKMT010000087.1 GCA_938091715.1 uncultured Litorivicinus sp. | reverse complement strand
GGCTTGCAAACTCTAGATTGGCCTGGGTGTACTCGTGTGCGCAATGCACCAAAGTCTCAGGGGGTAGGGCTTGCAGCCTGGCCAGGCTGGCCTGGAATTGCTCGGGGGTCCCTTCGAACATACGGCCGCAACCCGCTAAGAATAGCGTGTCACCGCAAAACAGGATGGGGGTGGGATCCAGACTCAGATAAGCGACGTGATCCAGGGTATGCCCCGGCACCGCCAGCACCTGAAATTGACGGCTGAGCAGATCGATGACGTCACCATCAGCCACCGGTGAACTGCCACCGGCCAGGGATTGGGCGCTGCCCACCACCTCGGCCATGGGATAGTGCTGCAACAGCTGTTGCACGCCCCCAATGTGATCGGCGTGGTGATGCGTCAGCAGGATTCCCTGCAACGACAGATGGTTATCCGTCAACCAATCCAGAATGACCTGGCCATCGCCCGGGTCAACGACCCAGGCGTTATTGCCCTCGCTAAGGCCCCACAAATAGTTGTCTTGAAAGGCCGGTAAGCGGTCAATCTGGATCAACCGAGCTCCTCGTCATTGCCCATGGCGGTAACGCTGAATCCATTGTCCACGTAAACCACCTGTCCTGTGATGCCGCTAGCTAGGTCAGAGCACAAGAAGGCCGCGGTGTTGCCGACCTCATCAATGGTCACGTTGCGCTTCATGGGCGAGCGCATTTCGTTGTAGGCCAACATGCTGCGGAATTTACCGATGCCAGAGGCTGCCAAGGTCCGGATGGGGCCCGCGCTGATGGCGTTAACACGAGTGCCCTTGGGACCCATGCTGGCGGCCATGTAGCGCACGTTGGCTTCTAGGCTGGCCTTGGCCAAGCCCATGACATTGTAGTTCGGCATGGTGCGCTCGGCACCGAGGTAGCTCAGGGTCAGCAGAGCGCCGTTGCGGCCGTCCAGTAGCTTCTTGCCGGCTTTGGCCAACGCAACGAAGCTGAACGAGCTGACCTCGTGGGCAATACGGAAACCTTCTCGGGTTGTGACGTCAACGTAGTTGCCGTCCAGCTCCCAAGCCGGTGCAAAGCCAACCGCATGGATGATGCCGTCCAAGCCGTCCCATTGCTTTTCCAGCTCGCTGAACACCGCATCAATCTCGTCGTCGTTGCCCACGTCACAGGGAAAGCACAGACTGTCGTTCGAACCCCATCCCGCGGCAAACTTGTTGACCCGATCTTTGAGCTTTTCATTCTGGTAGGTAAAGGCCAGCTCGGCACCTTCCCGATGCATAGCGGCTGCGATGCCCGAGGCGATTGAAAGCTTCGACGCAACGCCGACGATTAGAAAACGTTTTCCAGCGAGAAATCCCATGACAGTCCTTAGTGTCTGAACGAAAGGGAGATGGTAGCAAACTTGGCGTGCCTGAGCATGTATTTGCTATGGTGAGGTTATGGCCCTGATACGCAATGCAACGCAGTTTTCCAGAACCGCCACACGGTCGCTAAACCATTGGTTTGAGTCCCCAGCCGGGCAACGGCTGCGGGTGGCCGAGCGGGACGCCTTGGCGTTTGAGTTTCGGCGGTTGTTTTCGCCCTTAATCGTACAGGTCGGTGGGCCGGATCCTTGGATTGAGGCCTCGCCTGCGGCGCATAAAATTTGGGTTGTGGCCGATCCTGTTAACGATGTTCAGGTTCCTCAAGTGTCAGGGTGGCCTGCGCAACTGCCGCTGGCGGGCAATACAGCCGATGCCCTGGTGCTGGCCCATGCCCTGGACACCACGCGTCATCCACAGGCGGTGTTGCGCGAAGCGGTTCGAGTGCTGCGTCCCGGTGGGACCTTGCTGGTCGTGGGATTTGACCCGACCGGCTGGATCGGCCTGACCCGCGCTCTGGGACTGCGAGGCCCACGAGCGCTGTGGTTGCGTAAGCAACGTTTGGTGGATTGGCTGACCCTATTGGACTGTCGAGTCGAACGGTTATCGACGCTGGGGCATTCGCCGCGCTTGAGCGCTCTGACGCATTGGAATCTGCCCGGGGGCAGTTTCTATCTGATGCGGGTGAAAAAAGAGCGCATCGTGCCGCCCTCGGCGTTACGTCAGCGCTTGCGCGGCCGTTTGCTGTCCCTAGGAGGCGCCCGGGGACAGGTCCAGCTCGGCCGCTCGGTGACAGGCCACTCGGTGAGCCGTCGCTCCATCGGAGCCCTCAAGGGCCGGGATCCCTGAAGCGCAAACCTCGCTGGCATAGGGGCAGCGAGTTCGAAATGCACAGCCGCTGGGCATGTTAATAGGGCTCGGTACGTCTCCCTCTAAGGGCTTCAGAGGCTGCTCGGTGGTCACATCGACGGTCGGAATGGCGTCCAGTAGGGCGCGGGTATAGGGATGCTTTGGCCGCTCAAACAGGGCCTGGGCCGGGCCCATCTCGACGATTCGTCCCAGGTACATCACGGCAATCCGATGGCTAAGGTGTTTAACCACGGCCAAATCGTGGGCAATAAACACCATGCCCAAATCACGTTCGCGCTGCAGATCCATCAGCAAATTCATAATCTGAGATTGCACACTGACGTCCAGCGCGCTGACCGGTTCGTCGCACACCAAGAGTTGGGGGTTGAGGGCAATCGCCCGGGCAATGCCAATGCGCTGGCGCTGTCCGCCTGAAAATTCGTGGGGGTAGCGATCAAAGGATTCCGCCGGCAAGCCGACCCGGGCCAATAAATCCCGCGCCCAAGCCTCGCGTTCCGTGCCGCTGCCGAGGCCGTGAATCTCATAGGGCTCGATCAGGATCCTGCCCACCGTGTGACGCGCATTTAAAGCCTCGTAGGCATCCTGAAAAACCATCTGCGCTTGACGGCGAAAGGGCATCAGTTGGCGCCGGGACAGGCCAATTTGGGACTGTCCTTGAAACAGGACCTGACCCTCGGATGGGGGATCCAGTTGCAAAATGGCGCGACCCAGGGTGGATTTGCCGCACCCGGACTCGCCGACGATGCCCAAGGTTTCCCCAGCGGATAACTCAAAGCTGACGTCGTTGACCGCCTGGACCCAGGCTTTAACGCCGCGCAGAACCCCGCCCCGGACGGCAAACCGTTTGCTGAGCCCTTGTACGCTTAGCAGGCTCATAGGCTGACCTGATGACAGGCCACAGCCCGATCTGGGTTGGATTGTAAGACCGGTCGAGTTAGGCAGGCCGCGGTGGCGTGTTGGCAACGGGGCGCAAATCGACATCCTGGCGGCATGTCCATGGGCGAGGGGACCTGGCCCTCGATGGTCGGCAGCGGAGTCAGCGGGACACGGTCCAGATGAGGAATGCTATTAAACAGCCCTTGAGTGTAGGGGTGCTTGGGGTCGCTGAACAGCGAGGCTACGCTGCCTTGCTCAACGATTCGGCCGGCGTACATCACGGCAACTCGTTGGCACACCTGGGCCACCACGCCCAGATCGTGGGTAATAAAAATCACGGCCATGCCGCGCTCGGCCTGCAGGCGTTTGATCAGCATGAGGATCTGGGCTTGGACCGTGACGTCCAGCGCGGTGGTGGGTTCGTCTGCGATTAACAGATCTGGCTCGGCAGACAGCGCCATGGCAATCATGACCCGTTGGCGCATGCCCCCGGACAACTGATGGGGGTAGTCATTTAACCGAAGCTCTGGCGAGGGGATTCCCACGTCGGTTAATAGCTCCAGCGCCCGGTCTGTGGCTTGCGCCCGGCTTAGCGTGGGGGCGTGCAAACGGATGCTCTCGTCCATCTGTCGACTGAGTCGTTGCACGGGATTCAAGGCGGTCATGGCATCCTGAAAGATCATGCCGATTCGAGGGCCTCGGATCTTTTGCATCTCAAACGCGGGCAGCTCCATCAGATCCTGACCATCCAGCCGCACCGAGCCGCGGTCAATCTGACCGCTGGGCTTGGGCAGCAAGCGCGTGATGCCTAGACTGGTGACGCTTTTGCCACAGCCGGATTCGCCCACCAGGCCCAGAGTCTCGCCGGCTTGCAGCTCAAAGGACACACCGTCCAAGACCGCCGCGCGACCTCGCTCGGTGCGAAAACTGACCGACAGGTCATCAACCGATAGCAGAGGCACATTACCCCCCAACGGAGACCCTCCAGTCGGTATTCTCGATGTACACGGGGTCGAATGCGTCACCGTCATCCAAAGCCGCTTCGGTGGCTTTTTTCTGTTCGCGATCGATCCAGAAAATACCGCCGCTGACCGGATCAAACAGGTCAAACAGGCCGCCACCGGTGCGGGTAACGTAATTTTCGCTGGGCAAATTCAACCAACGCCAATAGCCAAGGCGGGTATAGGGCACTTGATAGCTGGGTATCAGAGCGCCGCGGTCGTGCAATCGCTGCTGGATGCGCTGGGACAGATCAATCTTCTCGCTGGCCTCTTCAGAGGTGCGATAACGATCAATCAGTTGATCCAGCTCAGGATCCGCCGTGTTGGTAATGTTGTTTGTTTGCGGTTTGTTTGCGGTTTCACTGTGATAGTGCTCGCGATAGGCCGGGCGCCAGCCGGTCGACCAGCCCGACCAGGCAATCTGGTGGCGCTTTTCCTGGGCCTTTTTATAGCTCGCCTGCGCGTCAAGTAGCTCAAGCACCAACTCAACACCGGCTTTGCGGGCTTCTTCTTTTAGGATTACCAAGCGGTCGTTGTGAATGGAGGTACCGTAGGTCACGGTAAAGGACAGGCGTTGGCCCTGATCGTTGACCCGGTAGCCCTCGTCGTCACGGGTCACGAAACCGGCTCGGTTGAAATACTCGTCGGCTTTGTCCAGGTCGAATTTGCGCGGAACAATCGAGCGGTTTGAGTAGTCGCCGTACCCGGTGTAATGCTGAGGCAGGCGCTCGTAATCATTGCGCAACACGGTTTCGATCATTTTTTGAAAGTTCATGCTGTGGTGCAATCCGAGCCGCACGTCCTGATTTGCCAGCAGGGGGTCTGCCTGGTTCAAGAACAGTCCTCGGGCGGGCTGGCGGGTGTCGGTAAAGGCCTTTAGGCGGTGGATGAATCCATTGTCGTACAGCTCACCCTGGGCTTTTTGGTGCCACAGCTCTGGCAGTACCAGGCCGAACAAATCAATGTCGCCTTTTTCAAAGAAGCGAAAGGCAACGTTGTTGTCCTTGATGACTCGATAGCGAATTTTTGCGGCGTTGAAGCGGTTTTGGTACTCGGGATACTG
>CALKMT010000086.1 GCA_938091715.1 uncultured Litorivicinus sp. | reverse complement strand
TAGTCGTTGCTAAATCCATACGGCGCGCCGGTTGCGACACCAACCGATAAACTATTTTTGAGCGGCGTCACAAAGTGGATGTTGGGAACCGGTTTGCCGCTGTAGGGCTCGACCAGATCGACTGAGCCGGTCATAAATGCGTCAAAGTTAGTGGGGGCTGTGGCGTAGGCAGTTCCGTTGTTTTCGATGGTGGGATCGGGCTTGATGTAGTGCAAGCCGACCTCTGCCTGGCGATCCAATCCAACAATCCCCGCGGGGTTAAAGTACGCCGCACTGGCGCCATCGGTGCCGGCAGCAGAGCCTGCGAATGCCCGGCCTTGGCCGACCACGGACTGCTCTTTCAAATAAAATCCAGCGGCTTGAACCCCACTGGCTAGCGTAGCGGCGGTCACAGCCGCAGCAAGAATGCGTTTGCGCATGCAATATCCTCGTTATTCTTTTAATCAGTCGTAACCGACGGGTTAAGGAGATTGAAAATAGTCTTTTTGAGATCTAATTTCTTAGGCCTTTGGTACGTATTACGTATACGTGAACTGATGGTGTTCTTATTCGAAGACGAGTGCAATCCCTTAGTCGAAAGAATCAGGACCCTAAAGGGCATGCACTTCACGAATCGGGTAAACTTTGGGTGCTTGTTTTAT
The DNA here is from genome assembly GCA_938091715.1 of uncultured Litorivicinus sp. GTDB lineage: Bacteria > Pseudomonadota > Gammaproteobacteria > Pseudomonadales > Litorivicinaceae > Litorivicinus. The sequence goes on along the minus strand of CALKMT010000086.1, from coordinate 2,214 downwards.
CTGACCTAAGGCCATCCAACATGACGATGATTCGCCAAGATGATTTGATCGACAGCGTCGCTGACGCACTTCAGTTCATCAGTTACTACCATCCCAAGGACTTCATTCAGGCGGTGCACGGCGCCTATGAGCGTGAGCAGTCCCAAGCGGCCAAAGACGCCATGGCGCAAATCCTGATCAACTCCCGGATGTGCGCGATGGGCAAGCGCCCCATCTGCCAGGACACAGGCATCGTCACGGTGTTCGTCAAGGTCGGAATGAACGTGACCTGGGACGCCACCATGTCGCTGGACGATATGATCAACGAGGGCGTTCGCCGCGCCTATACCCACCCGGATAACGTGTTGCGGGCATCGATCTTGGCCGATCCTGCGGGTCGGCGAGTGAACACCAAAGACAACACGCCGGCGGTGATTCATTACAGCGTTGTGCCGGGAGATACGGTGGACATTACTGTCGCCGCCAAGGGCGGCGGGTCTGAAAACAAGTCAAAGATGGCGATGCTAAACCCCTCTGACAGCATCGTGGATTGGGTATTGAAAACTGTGCCGACCATGGGCGCAGGCTGGTGTCCCCCGGGCATGTTGGGCATCGGCATCGGCGGTACCGCCGAAAAGGCCGCGGTCCTGGCCAAGGAATCCCTGATGGACCCCATCGACATTCACGACTTGATGGCCCGCGGTCCGCAGAATGCCTGCGAGGAGCTGCGTTTGGAGTTGTTCGAGAAGGTCAATGCCTTGGGCATCGGTGCTCAAGGATTGGGCGGCTTGACGACTGTTTTGGATGTGAAAGTGATGGATTACCCCACGCATGCAGCGTCCAAGCCCGTGGCCATGATTCCTAATTGTGCCGCGACTCGTCACGCCCATTTTGTCTTGACCGGCCAGGGTCCTGCTCTGCAAACACCGCCGGCCCTAGAAGATTGGCCAGAAATCACCTGGGATGCCGGTCCCACCGCACGTCGCGTCAACTTGGACACCCTGACACAGGCCGAGATGGAGCAGTGGAAACCCGGTGAGACACTGTTGTTGAACGGAACCATGCTGACCGGGCGGGATGCTGCCCATAAACGCATGGTCGACATGTTTGAGCGTGGTGAAACCTTGCCTGCGGGTGTCGATTTGAAGGGCAAGTTCATCTATTACGTGGGCCCCGTCGATCCGGTACGCGAGGAAGTAGTGGGTCCGGCTGGGCCGACGACGGCGACTCGCATGGACAAGTTTACCGACGCGGTTTTGGAGAAAACTGGCTTGATGGGCATGATCGGTAAAGCCGAACGCGGTGCGGTGGCCATTGAAGCCATCAAAAAGCACAAAGCGACCTATCTGATGGCGGTGGGCGGCGCGGCCTACCTAGTGTCCAAAGCGATCAAGAGCTCCAAGATCGTGGCCTTTGAAGATCTGGGCATGGAAGCAATCCGTGAGTACGTCGTCGAAGACATGCCTGTATCGGTCGCCGTGGATGTTGACGGCAACTCAGTGCATCAGACTGGGCCGGCTGAGTGGGCAGCTAAAATCCACGCCGCCCAAATCGATTGATATAGCTGCGCCAACCGGCGTTGCTTGCTGTGCTCGCCCCGGTTGCGTAGGTAACTACGTGGCCGGGTTCTGAACTGCCTAGCCCCGATTCAACCACGCCATCGTGAATACCTCATCGGAGGGCCCGTCGGCGGTCAGTTGATCCAGCTTGGCCTTGGCCTCTTGCAGTGACGGCCGATGCCCCGCATCAACCCACCACAAACAGCTGTGTGGGGTGTCCATTGGGTGAAACCACTCACGCCGACCCTTCATGTAATAGGCATGCAAATCGCCAAACATGAAGGCTTTTAACGAGGGCCAGTCCTGCCACACCGACAGGTTAACGATGAATTGATCGTCCCAGGGCGTGGGCGCGTAGTTTTGATCGGCGGCAGTGCCGTCGATGTAGCGCCAGACAAAACCAGGGCTCTGCTCGGCCAGCGCATTGACCGGCTCAAGACCCTCGACAAAGCCGCTCATCTGCGGATCGTTCATGTCTGCGCGCACGCGGGCGATGTTCAGTTCGGCCAGATACTGGGGCATGGGACTCCTTGGTTTTGATCTACTCACCGCAATAAATAAGAAAACCACAGTGGAGACTCAGATGGAACGACTAGCCGACCAAGTGTGTGAGGCCTGCAACCCCAACGCGACCAAGCTGACCGAGGATGAAATTTATGAGTTGTTGCCCGAAATC
>CALKMT010000085.1 GCA_938091715.1 uncultured Litorivicinus sp. | reverse complement strand
AACGCAGCCAAGGCGGGCATCAACAGGGACTCATCGGGCAAGATCCAGCCATCAAATTGACAGCCAACCGCCAAAATCGCCTGATAAATCTGCTCCGGCGCCTGGCTGGAGTCGACATCGATGACCCGACCGTCCGGTCCGGCACAGGCCCTGAACCCCTGTTGCAACAATTGGGCGTAGTTCAACCCCGCAGGCGGTGCGATCAGAGCCTGTCGGTCTCGCCCTTGCTGGTGTAATTTTTCACTGGCCAGCTGCGCAAATCGCCGGTTATCAAAATCCACCCAGTCGTGCGCAAACCCGGTTTGCCCGTGCGAGATACAGGGGGTGCCTTGGCCGACCAACCACTCGGCCCGGGGGTCCCGGGGTTGGGTATGCGTCAGAACCACCCCGTCCGCCACCTGTGGATCGGCAAAATAGTGCACCGCGCGCATGGGGTCGCTGGCGTCGGCGGCCTTGACCACCAGATGATAGTCCCGCTCGGCCAGGGCGTCGGTCAGGCCCAACAGCAATTGCCGGGCAAAGCTGTCCGAGCGAACCGAGCGCTCGAGCACAAACCCAATCACCCGGGTCTGGCCACTTTTCAGGCGCCGCGCCGCTCGATTAACCCGGTAACCGCTCGAGCGAGCCACCGACAACACCCGATCTCGAGTAGCCTCGCTAACCCGCTCGTCGTGATTTAGCGCTCGGGACACAGTGGCAATCGACACTCCACTCAAGTGAGCCAGCTCGCGCATGGTTACTTTTTCCATCCATCCGAATGTAAACGTTTACATCTGAGCGATGCAATCCCCGATCACAGGGCAAAACTTTAAGTCCCGGTAACGCTTGAATTGCCCCAATCGATGTCATAGTGTGATCAGGTTGTCCAAAAGACGACCTGAATATTACAATAACAATGAGGTGTAACATGCTGAAAAAGCTAGCATTAGCAACTGCAATCGCGGCATCAATGGGTGCCAACGCAGCGGATCAAGTCGAAGTTTTACACTGGTGGACTTCCGGTGGTGAAGCCGCGGCTCTCAATGTATTGAAAGACGACCTGGGCGGAAACGGTGTCACTTGGCAGGATATGCCCGTCGCCGGTGGTGGTGGTGAAGGCGCCATGACCGTATTGCGCGCTCGAGTCACCGCAAACAACGCCCCCACCGCGGCTCAAATGTTGGGCTTTGATATTCAAGACTGGGGTGCACAGGGTGCCGCCGCTGACTTGAACGATGTTGCTGCCGCCGAAGGCTGGGACGCTGTGGTGCCTGCCGCCCTGCAACGTTTCTCAAAGTACGACGGCAAGTGGATCGCCGCTCCGGTTAACGTCCACTCAACCAACTGGGTCTGGGCCAACAAAGCGATCTTTGACGAGCTAGGTCTGGGCATGCCGCTGAACTTCGACCAACTGGTCGATGCCTTGGACGCTATTCAGGCAGCGGGTTACACCGCGTTGGCCCACGGTGGCCAAGCCTGGCAGGACGCCACTCTGTTTGACAGCGTGGTGCTGGCGACCGGTGGTGTCGACTTCTATCGCAAGGCGATGATCGATTTGGACGAAGCGGCACTGGGCAGCGACACCATGAAGATGGCATTTGATCGCATGGCCAAGCTGCGCAGCTACGTCGATGACAACTTCTCGGGCCGTGACTGGAACTTGGCTTCATCAATGGTCATCAACAAAGAAGCCGGCATGCAAATCATGGGTGACTGGGCCAAGGGCGAGTTCTTGAACGCCGGTCAAACACCTGGCGAAGAGTTCTTGTGCTTCCGTTTCCCCGGTACAGCCGGCGCGGTGACCTTTAACTCAGATCAGTTCGTGATGTTTGCGGTCGGTGACGATCGTCAGTCAGCACAGGGTCAAATGGCCAAGGCTGTCCTAAGCCCGAGCTTCCAAAGCGCATTCAACGTGGTCAAGGGATCGGTTCCGGCCCGTACCGACGTATCGGATGCTGACTTTGACGCCTGCGGCAAGAAAGGTATGCGTGATCTGGCAGACGCCAACATGAATGGCTCGTTGTTGGGCTCTATGGCACATGGCCACGCAGCCCCGGCAGCGGTCAAGAACGCTGTGTATGACGTAGTCACTGCGCACTTCAACGGCGAATTTTCGTCGGATGATGCGGTGGCTGAACTGGTCGCTGCGGTCGCAGACGCTCAGTAATCTAGACCCAGTGGGGCCCCTCGGGGCCCTGCTTTCCAGAGGATTCCCCACATGACTTCGGCCGCTTGGTGGCGCGATACGCTGCCCCGATTGGTGTTATCCCCGAGTTTCGTGCTCGTTTTGATTTTTGTGTATGGGTTTATGGCCTACAGCGGCTGGCTGTCCATGACCGACTCAAAAATGCTGCCCTCCAACGGTTTCGTCGGTTGGGAAAACTACGAGCGTCTGTTCCGATTGCGTCACTGGAACACGGCGATTAACAACCTGGCCATCTTTGGAACCCTGTATATCGGCATCTGCACCCTGTTGGGATTGGTGCTTGCGATATTTCTGGACCAAAAAATTCGTGGCGAGGGGCTGATCCGACCCCTGATGCTGTACCCCATGGCGCTGTCGTTTATCGTGACTGGCACGGCATGGAAATGGTTTCTGGACCCTGGCATTGGCATCGAACAGATCGTGCAGAGCTGGGGCTTTACTGAATTTGAGTTTCGCTGGATTAAAGACCGCGACATGGCGATCTATACCGTCGTGATCGCAGCCGTCTGGCAGTCCAGTGGATTTGTTATGGCCATGTTTTTGGCCGGCCTGCGTGGCATCGACGGCGAGATCCTAAAAGCCGCCCAAATCGATGGTGCCAGCAACATCAAGCTGTACCGACGCGTCGTGATTCCCATGCTGCGGCCCATTTTCCTAAGCGCCTTTGTGGTGTTGGCCCACATGGCGATCAAGAGTTATGACCTGGTCATTGCCCTGACCAATGGTGGACCTGGCCGGGCCACGGAATTGCCCGCGACCTTTATGTACAGCTACACCTTTACCCGCAACCAAATGGGCGTCGGCGCAGCCTCCGCGGTGATTATGCTGATGACCATTGCCGCCGTTATCGTGCCCTATCTGTATTCCGAGTTACGTAGCAAACCGGGAGAACGAGGATGAGCGCATCAACCACCCAGGCGGTTCGAACCGGACGCGCTACTCGTTTTGTGATTTACACCGTGTTGGTGGTGTTCTGCCTGTTTTACCTGACGCCGCTGTATGTCATGGCGGTCAACTCGTTAAAGCCCTTGGACGAGATACGCGGGGGCGGCATGCTGAACTTGCCGCTGGACGCCACTTTGGCGCCTTGGCGCTCGGCCTGGAGCGAGGCCCAAATTGGTGTCCAGGCATCGGGCTTAAAGCCGTATTTTTTGAACTCGATTTACATGGTCGTGCCGGCGGTCCTGCTGTCGACCTTGCTGGGTGCCTTAAACGGCTATGTCTTGAGTAAGTACCGTTTCCGCGGGGACAAAATCATCTTTGGACTGATGCTGTTCAGCTGTTTCATCCCCTTTCAGATTGTTCTGATCCCAATGGCGAAAATTCTTGGCATCCTGGGCTTATCTGGCTCGACCGCAGGCCTGGTGCTGGTCCACCTGGTATACGGCATTGGGTTTTCGACGCTGTTTTTCAAGAACTATTACGAGGCCTTTCCGACCGAGTTGATCAAGGCTGCGCAGTTGGACGGGGCCAGTTTCTTTCGGATTTTTCAACGGATTTTATTGCCCAGTTCCGGCCCGATCATCGTGGTCTGTGTGATCTGGCAGTTCACCAATATTTGGAACGATTTCTTGTTCGGCGCCAGCTTTGCGGACTTTGACTCGCAGCCGATTACGGTCGCGCTTAACAACCTGGTCAGCTCCTCGACCGGGGTCAAGGAATACAACGTCCACTTTGCCGGGGCCATTCTGGCCGCCCTGCCGACCCTGGTGGTGTATGTGGTCGCCGGAAAATATTTTGTACGCGGCCTGATGGCTGGCTCAGTTAAGGGTTAATTATGAGTTCTTTATCGATTGACAGTATCTACAAGACCTACACCGACACACCGGTTCTGAGCGACATCAACATCCACATCGACCAGGGAGAATTCCTGGTCCTGGTGGGCCCCTCGGGCTGTGGTAAATCGACCCTGTTGAATATGATTGCTGGCTTGGAGTCCGTAACCCAGGGCGCCATTCGCATCGGTGACACCGAAGTGACCCACGCGGCCCCGGCGGATCGTGACATCGCCATGGTGTTTCAGTCCTATGCCCTGTACCCGAACATGAGCGTGGCGGACAACATTACCTTTGGCTTGGAAATGCGTGGCGTGCCCAAGGCCGAGCGCCAAAAAGCTTGCCAAGAGGTCGCCAAAACCCTGCAGATTGAACAGCTACTGGCTCGAAAGCCCGCCGCCCTATCCGGCGGTCAACGCCAACGCGTGGCCATGGGCCGGGCCCTGGTTCGCGACCCCAAGGTCTTTTTGTTTGACGAACCCCTGTCAAACCTGGACGCCAAGCTGCGGGTCGACATGCGGACCGAAATCAAGCGTCTGCACCAAACCATGGGCACCACCATTGTGTACGTGACCCACGATCAGATCGAGGCCATGACGCTGGCCACACGCATCGCGGTCATGAACGGCGGCATCGTCCAGCAGCTAGGAACACCGCACGAGATTTATAACCACCCGGCCAACCTGTTCGTGGCGACCTTTATGGGATCGCCCTCGATGAATCTGTTGGACGTGCAGGTCAACGACCAGGGGCAAGCTACGCTGGAGACCAGTTCAGGGCCCTTGCAAGTCAATACGGGCCT
>CALKMT010000084.1 GCA_938091715.1 uncultured Litorivicinus sp. | reverse complement strand
GGTCCTGGCCCTGTCGGTAGTGCTGGGCGGCATGTTTGGGGTCTTGTACGTGCTGATTCGATCCGGTTATCGCAATTATCAGGCCCGCAAGGCGGCCTGATCTGGGCGGGCCTCCGCTAGCTAGCCAACAATTCCCCACTTAGCCGATGCACGGGCTGGCCCTGCACCACCCGGGCATACTCCCCAGGGAACAACACGCACTGAATCCCCGCGGCCTGCGCCGCCTGCTGGTTCTCCAGCGTATCCTCGATCGCCAGCACCTGATCGGCCTCGACCCCGGCCACTTCCAACGCCATCTGATAAACCTGCGGATTGGGTTTGGCCTGATCCACATCGTCCTTGGTAAAAATCCGCTCGAAATCCGCCCGCTCAACCTGGCCTGCTAACGCCTGCAGCACCGCATCGATGTTGGCCTGCGAGGTGGTGGTAACCCAATAGACCGGAATGCCTCGTGCTTTGGCGGCCTGGATCAGCTCCACCACGCCTGGCCGGGCCTGCTCGCCCCCCGCCATCATCTCGGCAAAGTAGGCCTCTTTGGCCTGGTGGATTTCCTCGATTTTGTCCGGGTTCAGCGGCGTCATCGCGTGGTGTTGGATGCGGTTCTTGCCGCCCACGATCTGCAACAGCTCGCAATAGGTGGCGACATTCCAATACCAGCCCAGTCCCGCCTGGGTAAAGGCACGGTTAAAGGCTTGGCGTTGCAACTCAGAGGTTTCGACCAGCGTGCCGAGGGAGCCAAAGAAAAGGGCTTGGGTCATGGGGATTCTCCTGTGGAGTTTTCCCGGATTATACTAGCCCAGATGACCTTTTCGTGACGTTCGGTTAGGTGCTTTATACGCGTGTCAGTCAGGGCCCAAGCCCTTAAACTAGCGATATGAAACACCAATCGGTTACTCGCCCACGAGTGTTCTTGGTCGACGACGACCTGCAAGTCCTCAATTCGATGGCCTCCCTGGTCGCTTCGGCCGGTTTTCGACCCGAGCCAATTGCCAACCCCGGCAATCTAACGCTGTCCACGTCTGCCCTGCAGTCCAGTGTGTTTGTCTTGGATCTGGCCATGCCGACCGAATCCGGACAGGCCTTGGTCGATCGCTTGCAACAGCAAGACCCTGGGTTTGTCTATTTGGTGCACTCGGCCACGGCAACCGTTGGCAGTGCCGTGAATCTGATGGAGCGCTCGGCCCTGACCGTCATTGAAAAGCCCGCCTCGCCTGAATTGCTGATCAGTTGGATCGAACGAGCCGCGGCTAGGGTCGAGCAGCGAGTCGAGGCCATTCAGCGCATGCAGCAGATTAATCAAGCCTTTGAGCGCCTCAGTGAGCGCGAGCGACAAGTCGCCCTGCACTGCGCGCTGGGGGTCGACAATGTGCAAGTCGCGGATCGTTTGAATCTGTCTGTCCGCACGGTCGAGGGGCACCGCCTGGCCATTAATCAAAAGGTGTCCCGCGACGGGGCCAAACAGCTGTATTCCTTGCTGGCGACTCACGCGGTTCAGGACGCGGCCCTGAACCTGCCGCGCTTGGTTGGCATTGAGGACGGTTATGTGGCTCGCGCAGTTACTCGGCTCACACCCACATCGGTTCTCTGAGGGCCGCTACTGGGCCAATCGTGGCGTCGTCCCGGCGGACCGTTGGTTTATTCGACTCGAGGTCGTACTTAGCCTGATCTTTACCCTGCTGGCGGCCAGTTCTGCCAGCACGGTGCCGGTGGAGTACTTTCTAATTCGTGGGGCACGCATTGCCCTGGCGGTCTGGCTCATGTTCCTACTGCACGGACGGTTTGGCGTGCGGACGCATCGGTTATATCTGTGGTGGGCCGTGATCGCCAATTTGGAGTCGGTTGGTTTTGCGGCCCATGCCACCCAGGCCGGGTACGGGAATATTGGCGATATCAGTACGGTCTTTTTATTAAATTTCGCCTCTACCATGATCATCCACCCCCTGCACTGGCCGGGCAAACTGGCGGCCGTCCTGATGGGCTTGGGGGGCTGGTTTTATTGGTTGGCGATACAGATCATTCGCGGACTGCCGGTCGAGTGGGCCAGCACCTATCTGGTGACCAGCGTGTCCATGGTGTGCATTGTGATCCTGTCCAGCGTGTTCGAGCGACAGCGCCGGCAATCCTTTCAACGGTGGGAGCAGGCCCGTCGGCAACTGATCGATCGTAATCGCGAGCGTCGGAATTTGTTGGACGAGTTGCGCCAAAGCTATGACAACCTGGCCGAGGCCGCCCAATGGCGCCAGGACGCCCTGGCCACCAACATGGCTCGCACCCTGGTCCACGAGATGGCCCAGCCTATCAGTGCCGCGTCAAACCAGGCCTATGTACTGTCCCGGGAGTTGCCGGCGGACAAGGTTCAGTCGCTGGTTCAAGACCTGTCTGATGCCCGCCAGGCTCTGGCCGACTTTAAACAATTCTTCATCGACCAGAATTCGTCCCCAGTCCAGGGGTCGCTGACGGCCTGTGTGCAGGAAGTCATGGTGTTTTTGTCCCGACGGTTTCCAATCTCGTATTCAGATCTGGATCAATTGCCCGACGTTGCGGTGCGCGTCCGACGCCAACTGTTGGCCCAGGTCCTGGTCAATCTGGTGCGCAACGCGGTTCACGCCAACCAAGGTCAGGCCACTCAGATTGAGTTTGTCGTGGATATTCAGGACAAATCGGTAGCGCTGAACCTATCCAACGATGGGCCGCCGATTCCATCGGATCGCATACCGCATTTGTTTGATTTGAATCCCGACTCGCAGACCGATGGCTTTGGTGTTGGGCTTGCGTTGGGCCGCACGACTTTGCGCGCTGCAGGCGGCGATCTGAGTTTGGTCAGCTCAGACCCGGTGTGTTTTCAGGTGCAATTGCCCCGGGCCCTGGATCACTTAATAGACAGCGGCATGGAGTAGGACAAACGAAACTGACGACTGCCGGCGGTCGGCAACGGATAGTCGGTGCTGCTTCGAAATCGCACGTGCTCGAGCGACCAGACACCAAGGCCTGCGACTAGGTTAATTTGCGCCAAGCGAAGCCGATTGGTTTTGTCCTGTAGCGCGCCCATCAAGGGCTCGTTTTCGGTATAGCGAAAGCGATTGGTCCGGCTTAACAGCAGGCCAGACCAGCGCCCGCGCTGGACGGCAAAACCTGCCCGACGTTTCCAGGCATCAAAGGTATGTCCTTCGCTGTTCACCCGATAGCGCTGATGCACGGCCCCTGCGATCAGCGACAGCCAATTGTTCAGCGGTATGCGGGCATGGGCGGTCAGTTCGTCGGATTTGTATTGATCCAGCTCCGCGATATCCGATTTTGACCCGCCGTGATAGGCCCCCAAATTAAGGTATCCCAGTGATTCTACTTCCCCCCCCCAGGGCGCCGCCGATCACATAGGCGGTGGTTTCGCTGTCGGTGTTGTCGCTCATCTGATACAGCCCGGTCAGGGGTGACAGGTGCACACTGTCGCCGCCAAAGTGGGTGCCAGCGCCAATCCCCAGCAGTTGGCTTTCAGATCCATTGGCTTGGCGCCCTTGGGTGGCACTGACGCTGGCCCAGTGCTGCTGATCCTGGCGGTATCGGGTCAGGTTGAGCTGTTGCTGGGTGCTGCGCTTGGCTTGCCAGGTATCTGGAAAACCAATCCGTTGAATGGCCTCGGCATCGATTAACCCATTGCTGTTGCTGTGATGACCTGCACCCAGCGTGGCCGAGGTAATGTCCACCTGCTGACGCAGGACGGGAATGGATACGGGATCGGATACCAGACGCGGACTCAGGGTCGAGGCCAAGGGGTTGGCGATGACATCCGACGCGTTCAGGCATATCAATGCGATACACAACTGTGTGGCACTGATCGACCATTTTAATTGCGTCATAAATTCCCGTTGGGTGTCGTAGGTCGATGGATTACAGCGTGTT
>CALKMT010000083.1 GCA_938091715.1 uncultured Litorivicinus sp. | reverse complement strand
TAGGTTTATCCTTATTCTGCGTACCCAATGAACATACTCCATTCGCAAACCTGAGGACACCAATCCATGTTAGAAAAAATTGACCACGTAGGCGTTGCCGTCCTTGACCTGGATCAGGGCATTGAAACCTATAAAGGTCTGGGATTTGAGTACTTGGGCCGGGAAACCGTGGCCGATCAGGGCGTCGAAGTGGCGTTTTTCCAAATTGGCCCGTCGAAATTCGAGCTGCTGTGCCCGCTGGGAGCCGACACGCCGATCGGTCGATTCATTGCCAAGAATGGCGGTAAAGGTGGCGTCCAGCAGGTAGCCATCACAGTGGATGATATTGATGCCGAAATGGCCCGCCTAAAAGCCGCCGGATTCACCCTGTTACAAGAGGCGCCGGTTCAAGGCGCACACAATACCCGGGTCGCATTTTTACACCCCAAGGGCACCGAAGGGGTTTTATTGGAGCTCTGTGAACACGCCAAGTGACAGCAACAAAGTCAGCGTTAGCAGGCTGAACACGGTGCCCATCATGACCGCGCTGGCCACAGCACTGGCCTGATAACCAAAGCGCTGGGCCATCAGATGGGCCAGCGCCCCCGCCGGCAACGCGGCGACCAAGATGGCGACCTGAGCCTGCAACGCGGGCACCGCCAAGCACCAACAGCCCAGTGCCACTAGGGCCGGATGGGCAAACAGCTTGGCCGCGGTCAACCCCCAGACTCGCCCTGGCAGGGTATTCAAACCAATCGCAGTGCCACCCAAGGTCAATCCCAAGGCAAATAATGCCACCGGCGCGGCGGCCTGGGCCAACACCGACAACAGGCGCTCAATCCCGATCGGGATCTGAAAGCCACTGGCCGAAAACAGTAACCCCAGTGCAATCGCCATCAACAGTGGGTTTTTAAGCGTGTCCAGCAACACTGAGCTTGCTCGGGCTCGTTGCCGGGCCCCCAACACCACCGCCGTGCCCGCGACAAATAACAAATTGCTGGCCAGGGCAATGAGCACCACCCATTGCGTTCCCTGCCCGCCAAACGCGGTCTGCACCAGTGGGATCCCCAGATACACCGAGTTGGAAAAGGTCCCGCCCAATCCCAGCAGCCAGCGACTTTCAAACCCTTGCACCCAGGGCCGCGCGATCAGCGCGATCAAGCCCCACAGCACCACCGTCCCAGCCACATAGGCGGCCAGAAAACGCCACTGAATCAGCACCGTGGCCGGGGTTTGGGCCATGGCCAAAAACAACAGCGGGGGCACCGCCACGTAATAAACCCACCAGGAAAAATCGTTCTCAGCCTGATCCGACAGCCAGGCTCGGCGCTTGACCCAATACCCCAGCCCGATCACCGCAAAGACGGGCAACACGATGGAAAACAGGGCACTCACAGAACAAAGGTCAGATCGGCTTGCGCACAGATGTGTCCTTGCGGGTCTGATAGATGCGTGGTCATGGAATGGCGCAACCGCCCTTGCCAAGCGGACAGATGCGTCACAGGGCTGAGGAAGGTCAGCTCAGGTCCGGGGTGTGGCGCACTAAAGATGAACTCAGCCCGAGCCACCATAGGGTTGCACTCGGACCCGGTGATCGATTCAGCCGCTTGGGTCAATGAAAACCAGCCCGCCAGAGTCAAACCCGTCGCAATCGCGCCGCCAAAGGCCACGTCCAACTGATTCTTGCAGGATGAATAAGGCGCACCAAAACGGTGGACTGCGTCCGATGAATCAACAAATTCGAGGCCCATGAACTCGACCATGGGCGTCCCCGCCCGCACGCGTTGTACCAGTGACTGCACTCAGCCCCCGATAATCTGCATGATGGTTTGCTCACCACTGAATCGAACCGGCTGTTTGGACTTCAGGGTGTCGCCCAGGGCCTCTTGAATAAAGGCCAGAGCATCCGCGGTTTCCATGGCCAAGGCCGGGCGAATATCGCGATTGTGCGTCGAGGAAATGCAGCCAAAAATTCGCCCGTCACTGCTAAGACGTAGGCGATCGCAATCCGAGCAAAACGGCGCCGATTCGTTTGAGATAAACCCAAACTTACCCCGTTCATTCAGATAGCTATAGCTGGTGCTGTTGGCCTCGCGGGGTTGTTGCGTGGCTGGGCCGAACTCGGACAACAGATCAACGATCTCGGCCTCACTGATAAAGTCTGCCTCGAACGCCGCCGGGTTCGACAGGTGCCCCATGCGCATCAATTCGATAAAACGCAATTCGATACCACGCTGGCTGCACCAGTCAAACAGTGGCGCCAATTGGTCTCGGTTCTTGGTTCGCATGGGTACGGTGTTGACCTTGACCCGTAAGCCCAGGGCCAATGCGTCTTCGATCCCCTGCAATACCGTGCCTACATCACCCGACTTGGCCAACACTCTGAACACCTCGGGATCCAGAGCGTCCAGACTGACGTTGACCCCTGACAGACCGGCCCGGGCGATGTCCTGGCAATGACGGCTCAAAAATTGCGCGTTGGTAGTGACGCTGGTGTCGATGCCCAACTCGGGGATGGCCCGCAAAACGGTCTTTAGGTTGGGCGCAATCAAAGGCTCGCCGCCGGTCAAGCGCAGCTTGCTCAGACCCAGCACCCGGTGCAGCAGGCTGACCAACCGCATCAAGTCCTCGCCACTTAGAGCTTCGGGTGAGGCCTTGAGCAAGGTGCCCTCGGGCACGCAGTAGTCACAGGCGTAATTGCACGCGCTGGTCAGGCTGATTCGCAACGACTTAAATTGACGCCCCTGACCGTCAATCAGGCTCATAAGACCGTTACTCGCCGGGTGGAATGACGGTTAACCGAATCCAGTAACCATTGACCGACACCGCCGTTGATCGACTCGGGCATATCCGGGTGCAACTGCGAGGCTCCTTCGATCAAAATTCCCTGCACCATCGCCAACAACAGCCCCGCCATCGTTAGCGGCGAGCGAGATTCGCTGGTGCAACCAGCCTGATCCAACAGCTCTGCCAGTCGAAAACGTTCTTGCTCTGTGCGTTTGGCCAGCAGCTCAATCGACTCGCGCTGCTGATAATCCACCAGAGATTGATGCCACAGGCGCAGATAGCGTTCCTGCTCGGGCTGCCCAAGCCGGAATTTCAGGTAGCCCTGCAAGCGATCCATTGGGGTACGTTCCGAGGCGGCCAGGATATCCCAGCGCGCAAGCAGGACCAGTTCCACCAAGCGGGCAACGATCTCGTGTTTGGTTTTGAAGTGTTTGTAGATGGTCCCCTTACCGATGCCAACCTCGGCCGCGATCCGATCAACGGTGACGTTATCGTCCGTCGTTTTCAGTAAACGCTCGGTGGCCTCGAGGATTTCAATCTCGCGGCGGATGAACTCGCGTTTTTTTCGCTGATTAGATTCCAATGTGAAACTCGGTAAGGGATTCATTTTTTATTTCCCCCATCGTATCAGAACCCGCGGACAATTCCGCGAGGATCGCCACCTTGTGACTCATTCTTTGGTTTCGGTCGCCGTTTTCTGGTCGCCAGCCGATCCTATATCCAAGGATTAGGCCGAGGGGCGATCGTTAGAGCTGGGCTTGGGGGAATAGCCGAGCAAAGTTGCTCGAGGTCTGTTGCGCCAGCTCGCCGGGCAGGACGCCCCGCTGCTGGGCCACACAATCCAGAACCGCGGGCAAGTACTTAGGCTCGTTGGATTGGCCACGATGGGGCACCGGGGCCAACCAGGGACTGTCAGTCTCGATCAATAGGCGATCAGTGGGCACGCGGGCCGCCACGTCACGCAGGGCCTGCGCATTGCGAAAAGTAACGATGCCAGAAATCGAGATGTACCAGCCCATGTCCAGCGCCGCCTCGGCCATGTGCCAGGCTTCGGTAAAGCAATGCAAAACACCCACGGCATCGGCACAGGCCCGCTCGCGCATGATGGCCAGGGTGTCTTCGACCGCGCCTCGGGTGTGCACGATGGTGGGCAGGCTCAATTCTTTGGCCAGATCCAAGTGCATCTCAAAAGCGGCCTTTTGAATCGTCGGATCGTTGTCCTGCTTAAAATAGTCCAACCCCGTCTCGCCCAAGGCCACCACCTTGGGGTGAGCGGCCAGCTCACGAATTTTATTGGGATCCGGCAGTTGATCCGTGTGGTACAGCGGGTGTACCCCGACTGAGGCGCTGACATCTGGGTGCTGTTCGGCCACCGCGATGGGATCCATGGCCGTGTCCAGATTCACCCCGATGCACAAAAAGTGTCGCACCCCGGCGGCTCGGGCTTGGTATAAGCTGTCGTCCAGACTTCCCTCGCCCAGCTCCAGGCGGTCCAAATGGCAATGACTATCGATCATAGGGTGTGTGTGGGCGTGTCCGATCCGAGCATACCGGCTAGGTGCGTCTCGATTCGGTTGCGCAGCCCCCCTTGGTCTTCAACGAACTGAACTCCGACCCCGGCGGCCTTTTGCCCCTGGGCGCCCTGGGGCGTAATCCAAATCACCTTGGCGGTCACGGGAAACTTCTCTGCCTCGTTTAACAAGGCAATTAGCAGCACCACTTCCTGACCTAACTCAAATGACTTGGGCGTAGGGATAAACAAACCACCGCCGGTCAGAAACGGCATGTAGGTCTGATACAGCGTGTGTTTATCTCGAATACTCAGCGATAGCATTGGGGACCTCGAATTAGCGCGCTAAGACTAGTGGGTTGTCGCCGGTGGCGCCACCCGCAGCCACAGACCCCCTAAGGCCCGCACCATGGCAGGCCCATTGAGTGCCACCTGCTCCAGCACTGGCTGACGCTCGCGCTGCAGCCGCTGTTGAAACAACACAAAGCGCTTAAGCACCGCCGCATCCTGGGCGTGGGTTTTGGCCTGTTCGACCACCACCTGGTACCAGACATCCAAGCACTGCAACAAAGCCAAGGGTTTCGCGGCATTGACCAAGCCCGTCAAATCACCACGCCCAGCCAGGGCATCGATTAGGGCCGTTCGCCAACGTACCTGTTTGGCCAACTCGTCGGGGTTCTGCAACAGGTGCAACAGGGTGTCTGGGGCCTGGGTCATCAACAGCGCTTGATCCCGCTGGGGACTGGCGGGCGCCAAATCGTCGAGCCATTGCAGGTCCTCAGGCGCGGAGGGCAATCGGACCTGACGACAGCGGCTCAGAATCGTGGCCGGCAAACTGCCGGGCAAGGTCGAGGTCAACACGAAACGCGTACTGGCGGGCGGCTCTTCAAGGACCTTTAACAGGCCATTGGCCCCGGCCCGGTTCATCCGTTCTGCCTCAAACAACTGCACCACCCGGCGTCCGCCTTGGTGCGTCGTGGTATGCGCCGACTCGGCGATCTCGCGCATGGCGTCAATCTTGTGCGCGTGGGCCGCCCCCTCGGGACGCACGGCAAACACATCTGGGTGACCGCCCTGCTCGATCCACTGACAACTTTGACACTGACCACAGGCGTTCTGGGTCTGGCACATCAGATGTTCGGTTAGGGCCTGCGCAAATCGGTCCACGCCCTGACCCGGTCCGGACACCAGTAACAACGACTGAAAATTGCCCTTTAACAGGCGATCCATCTGCGGCTGATGCCAAGGGTAGCAATTCATGAACGACACGCCTGGATGGCACTCATTACCTGTTCAAACACCGCATCCGGTGATTGCTCGGCATCAATAACTCGGTAGCGCTGTGGGGCTTGTTGGGCCCGCGCCAAGTAGGCGTTACGCACGGCCTGATGAAAGGCCAAATCCTCGGCATCCAGGCGATCCTTGGGCTCGAGCCGGCCTGCGATTCGGGCCTGGCCCAGCGCAGGTTCCAAATCCAGGATGACGACCAGATCCGGCCGCCGCTCGCCCTGCACAAATTGCTCAAGCCACTCGACACGCTCCGCGCCCAGACCCCGAGCCACCCCCTGATAAGCATACGAGGAATCGGTGAAGCGATCGCAAATAACCGTGTCACCCCGGGCCAGAGCCGGTTCGATAACCTGGGCTAAATGCTGCGCGCGGGATGCAAACATCAACAACAGCTCGGTATCGGATGCGACGGGCTCGTCCCTGGGTTGCAGCAGGCAGTGACGAATTTCCTCGGCCAAGGGCGTACCACCAGGCTCTCGAGAGAATACTACCCGCTCGTCCGCATACCGGGTTTGCAGCGCCTGCATCAGCGTCCCTTTGCCCGAGCCCTCGCCTCCCTCGATCACGATAAAGCTCATCGGTTGGCCCTGCGCTTTTTCAGATACGCCCGGACGTTGGCCTGGTGTTCCGCCAGGGTGCGTCCAAAGGCATGGCCGCCCTCACCGTCCGCGACAAAATACAAATAGTCGGTCGGCGCAGGCTGAGCGGCGGCATTCAAAGAGTCTTGGCTAGGCATGGCGATAGGCGTTGGGGGTAAGCGGCGGATGACGTAGGTATTGTAAGGCGTCTTGGCCTGCAAATCTCGTTTGCGGATATTGCCATCAAATTCCGGTAGCAACCCATAAATGACCGTCGGGTCGGTCTGCAAACGCATTTTCCGTTGCAAGCGGTGCTCGAATACCCCGGCCACCAGTGCGCGTTCGCTGGCCATCGCGGTTTCTTTTTCGACGATGCTGGCCATGATCAACAGCTCGTCTGGGGACTTGAGCTGATCGCTGGAGCGATCCCGCCAAGCCTCAGCCAAGGTTGAATTCATCGCATCGTACGCCCGCTTGAGCACCGAGTGATCCGAGGCCCCGGGTGCAAAGGCATAGGTGTCTGGTAAAAAGCGCCCCTCGATCAAGCCCGGGTAATCAAACGCGGTGTGCCACCAACGCACGTCCCCAGGCAGTGTCTGCTGCAGGCGAGCGTCCGCCTGTAAAGCCGCTTGCAACTGCCACAAATTCCAGCCAGGAACGATGGTAAAAAAGTAATTGATCGATTGGCCAGACACGACCGTCTGTAATAACGCCAGTAGGGTATCGGGCACGGCATAGGTGCCGGCCTTTAGTTGGGTCAGCTCCGGGCGCAAGCGAGCCAGGATCCTGGCATCCGGGGCCTGTTCGATCCATCCCTGCTCGGCCAAGTCTTGCAACAGCCTCGGCAGCACCGTCCCCGGTTTAACCTGCAACGTTTGCTCGGTGGTCACCAGGGGCTGGTGCAGTTGCTGCTCGGTCCTGTCGATCCAGCTAAAAACAAAGCCGACCGCCACCACCGTCGCAAGAATAAGCGCTGCTAGCGCGCGCATCCGCTAGATGCGCTTGAACAAGAGCGAGCCGTTGGTGCCGCCAAAGCCAAAACTGTTGCTGATCGCGTACTCGATCTTGTGCTCTTGCGGGGTATGCGGCACCAAGTTCAGGGTCACTTCCGGATCGGGGTCATTCAAGTTAATGGTTGGCGGCGCGACCTGATCCCGAATGGCCAGCACACTAAAGATTGCTTCGACCGCGCCTGCGGCCCCCAGCAGGTGACCAATCATGGACTTGGTCGAACTGACCGCCGCATCTTTGCCGTTCAGCATCCGAGTAATGCCTCGGGCCTCGGCGACATCGCCACCCGGCGTTGACGTTCCGTGCGCGTTAACATAATCGACCTGCGTGCCGTCGACCCCGGCATCGCGCAGCGCGGCCTGCATGGCAGCCTCGGCCCCCTCGCCCTGTTCCGGCGGCAAGGTCATGTGGTACGCATCGTCACTCATGCCAAAGCCCACCAATTCGGCCAGGATGTTCGCACCCCGCGCCTTGGCGTGCTCGTATTCCTCGAGCACCATGACTCCGGCCCCATCGCCCAAGACAAAACCATCACGGCCCATGTCCCAAGGGCGTGATGCCCCAGTCGGGTCATCGTTACGGGTTGACAGCGCCTTGCAGGCGTTAAAGCCCGAAATCCCCAACGGCGTGCAGGCCTGCTCGGCCCCACCCGCCACCATCAGGTCAGCATCACCGTAGGCGATCGTGCGCGCCGCGTAGCCAATGTTATGGGTACCCGTGGTGCAGGCCGTGGTAATCGCGATGTTCGGCCCCTTGAAGCCCAGGCGAATCGCCAAGTTGCCGCTGATCATGTTGATAATCGAGCCGGGCACAAAGAACGGCGAGACTCGACGCACGCCCTTTTCCAACAGCTCGATGTGGTTTTTCTCGATCATGGCCAGCCCGCCAATGCCCGAGCCGACCGCAACACCGCATCGCGTGGGGTCCACACGGTCCATGTCCAGATTGGCATTCTCGACCGCCTGATGACCCGCCACTAATCCGTATTGGATAAAGGTGTCCATCTTGCGCGCGTCTTTGCTGGTCAGGTATGGCTCTAGTGAAAAGTCCGTCACTTCGCCTGCGAATCGCGTGGTGTAGGTGCTGGCATCAAAACCTTGGATCTCGGCGATACCGCTTTGACCCTTGAGCATGCGCTCCCAAGTACCCTCAACACTGGCGGCTAGCGGGCTCAACATTCCCATGCCAGTGACTACGACTCTACGTTTGGCCATGAATATTCCTTAAACAGCAGAAAAACAGCAAAAAAAAGACCGCCCGTGACAAGTCAGGGGCGGTCCCGGTGTTCATGTAGCAATATAACTTAGCTGTTGGCGTTAATGTAGTCGACAGCCTGCTGAACCGTAGTGATGGTCTCGGCTTTTTCGTCCGGGATCTCAGTCTCGAACTCTTCTTCCAGAGCCATAACCAGTTCAACGGTGTCCAAAGAGTCGGCACCTAGGTCCTGCACAAATGAAGATTCCGCATTAACTTCTTCTTCTTTTACGCCAAGTTGTTCACAAACAATCTTTTTGACGCGTTCTTCGATAGTGCTCATCGGATTTTTCTCTCCTAATAAAAAATGTCCGTCCGGGACAACATCCCTGACTCACCCTTTCGGATGTCGGCATTATCCATGCCTTCTCAGGGAATTTCAAAAATTAGTTCATCAACATGCCGCCGTTTACATGCAACGTCGTGCCTGTAACGTAAGCCCCTGATTCCCCAGCTAAAAATGAAACTGCGTTTGCAATGTCTTGCGGCGCGCCCAATCGACCCAGCGGAATTTGCTCGGCCAATTTGGCTTTTTGTTCGTCCCCAAGCGCGTCTGTCATGTCGGTGGCAATGAACCCAGGTGCCACAGAATTGACGGTAATGTTGCGACTGCCGACCTCGCGGGCCATGGCCCGGCTAAAGCCTTCGATGCCGGCTTTGGCCGCTGCGTAATTCGCCTGACCGGCGTTACCCATTGAGCCAACCACGCTGGAGATATTGATGACACGACCCCAACGGGCTTTGGTCATACCTTTCAGCACGGCCTTGGACAAGCGGAAAATACTCGACAGATTGGTATCGATCACCGCATTCCAGTCGTCTTCCTTCATGCGCATCATCAAGGTATCGCGAGTGATGCCCGCGTTGTTGACCAACACGGCTATCGGGCCCAATTTCTCGGTGATTTGCGCCAATGCCGCGTCAATGCTGTCCGCATCGGTGACATTCATCGCCAAACCCATGCCATTAATCCATTGATCGATCTTCTCGGCGCCAGATTCAGACGTGGCGGTTCCCACCACCAAGTATCCATCGGCCATTAATTGCTCGGCGATGGCTTTGCCAATACCGCGGCTGGCGCCACTCACCAGGGCGACTTTTTGATCGCTCATCCCTTCAATCCTTGTTGTAGTGAATCCAGGTCACCCAACCCTTGGGTGGCCAACGACTTGTCGATGCGTTTGGCCAAGCCGGCCAATACCGCGCCGGGACCGCATTCAATGGATGCCGTCACACCCTGGCCCACTAGGTACTGAACCGTTTGCGTCCAGCGAACCGGGGAATAGGTCTGACGAAGTACTTGGGTTTTGATGGTATCCGGGTCTGTCTCAGGCTGAACCGATACGTTTTGCACCACCGGGCAGCTGGGCTTGGCAAAGGCAACGTCACTCATGAACTGAGTCAATTCGTCCGCCGCAGGTCGCATCAATGCACAGTGAAAGGGGGCAGAGACCGGCAAAGGCAAAGCCCGCTTGGCGCCGGCTTCTTTCAACAGAGGCAAAGCCCGCTCAACCGCGCTGGCGGAACCGGCAATCACCACCTGGCCAGGGGCGTTGAAGTTAACCGCCTCAATCACCTCGCCAGCTGCCGCCTGGGCACAGACGTCAATAACGGTGTCATCGTCCAAACCGATCACCGCCGCCATGGCACCGGTGCCTGCAGGAACGGCCCGCTGCATTGCCTGACCACGAAAACGTACCGCGCGTACCGCGTCTTCAAATTCAAGAACGCCAGCACAAGCCAGCGCCGTGTATTCGCCCAGCGAGTGACCCGCCATGAGTGCCGGTTGGGCACCGCCGTTGGCTTGCCAAATGCGCCATAACGCCACACCGGCGGTCAGTAGCAAGGGCTGAGTGTTAGCGGTCAGCGACATTTGTTCGGCATCGCCCTGACGCAACATGGCCCACAGGTCATCGTCTAGCGCGTCTGAAGCTTGCTGAAAGGTGTG
>CALKMT010000082.1 GCA_938091715.1 uncultured Litorivicinus sp. | reverse complement strand
AAATTCGACATTTATCCGGACGGTGGCGTGGCCCGACTGCGGGTCATGGGACGGGCGGTAGTCGAGCATGCTGGGGACGCGCGCATCGAGCTGAGCGCCCTGATTAACGGGGGTCGGGTGACCGCCTATTCGGATGCCCATTATGGCGACGTCGAGGCCGTGCTAACCGCCGGACGAGGCCAGGACATGGGCGACGGCTGGGAAACCAAACGACGCCGGGAACCGGGCAACGAGTGGATCATTCTAGAGCTGGGTGTGCCGGGACGGATCGACGAATTCGAAATCGACACCGCGCACTTTAAGGGGAACTACCCCGGCGGCGTCTCGATTCAAGCGGCCAACATGCCAGCGCTGGGCGCCGCGGCGATCGTGACCCAAGCCATGTTCTGGGACGAGATCCTGGCACCGCAACCGCTGAGCGCGGATCACATTCATCGATTCAGTTTGCCCACGCCCACCGATCGGGTGACCCACATCAAGGTCAACAGCCTGCCCGATGGCGGCATGTCACGCATTCGGGCCTTTGGACGGCCAGATTCATGATTCAGATCGAGGACCTGACACCCGAAGCCTTTGCACTCTTTGGCGATGTCATCGAGGCTGGCACCGCGGCGAAAACTTTCGAAATCAACGACGGCTACACAACCCGGGTCCACGACCTGTTTCAACCCGAGGTGCGCGGCGCCAACGCCCGGGTCCTGGTTAATTACTTTTTGGGCCGCCCGCGCCCGCTGTCGGTCTCGATGCTCGAGTGCCACCCCTATGGCAGCCAGGCCTTTATCCCCATGCAGCCACACAATTGGTGGGTGGTGGTGGCCGAACAACCTGAGTTTGATGCCCTGCGCGTGTTTCGCGCTCGGGGCGATCAAGGTGTCAACTACCGACCCGGTGTTTGGCACCACCCGCTGCTAGTCGATCAAGACCAGCAGTTTTTAGTCATTGACCGTCACGGAGACGAGCACAACCTGCAAGAACGATTTTTTGAGCAAACCCTAACCTGGGGTCCTTAGACAACCGCCTTGCACAATAAAAATAAAGCACGACCTGAGGAGTAGGAATCATGGCAGATACACTGACCGAAAAGTTACGGGATCCGGACTATGTCCCCCCACTATCACAAGCCATCCCGCTGGGTATCCAGCACGTGTTGGCGATGTTCGTATCAAACTTCACCCCAGCGATTATTATCGCCCTGGCCGCAGGCTTTGGCTTTGGCAGTGCCGATATGGTGTATCTAATTCAGATGTCCATGTTGTTTGCAGGCGCCGCCACCCTGTTGCAGACCATTACCCTGGGACGCATCGGTGCCAAACTGCCTATTATGCAGGGCACCAGCTTTGCCTTTATCCCGGTCATGATTCCGGTGGTAAAGGGCGCAGGCATGGGCGCCTTGTTCGGCGGCATCATTGTCGGCTCGATCGTGCACACCCTGATGGGCTTTTTTATCGGTCGCATCCGGGGCTGGTTACCGCCCTTGGTCACGGGTTTGGTAGTGGTCACCATCGGCCTATCCCTGATCCCGGTTGGCATTGAATATGCCGCTGGCGGCGTACCCTTAAAGGGCAAGCCGGGCTTTGGCGGACTGGAACACTGGTCGTTGGCCTTGGTGGTCATCCTGGTCAGCTTGGGTTGCAAGTTCTTTGCCCGGGGCATGGTCTCGACCGCTGCGGTATTGATCGGCTTGATCGCCGGTTTCCTGGCAGGCATCGCCACCGGCGCGGTTAATTTTGGCGGGGTCGCTCGGGCGGAATGGTTCGCTATTCCACAACCCTTTAAGTACGGCATTGAGTTCAACGCCGCCGCCATTATCGGTATCACCCTGATGTGTCTGGTTTCAGCGATTGAGACCGTAGGCGACGTGGCCGGCGTTACCAAGGGTGGCGCGAACCGCGAACCGACCGAGAAAGAAATCGAAGGCGCAACCTTTGCTGACGGCGCGGGCTCGCTGATCTCCGGTATCTTTGGCGGTCTGCCCAACACCTCGTTCAGCCAAAACGTCGGATTGGTGGCCTTGACCGGCATCATGAGCCGTTTTGTGGTGACCTGTGGCGCGATCTTCTTGCTGTTGTGCGGCTTTATCCCGAAAGTCGGCGCTGTGATCTCGGCCATGCCGATTTCAGTCTTGGGCGGCGGTGTGATCATCATGTTCGGCATGGTGGTATCGGCTGGCGTGAACATGCTGTCCGAGGTCCGCTGGGACGCGCGCAACATGACGGTCTTGGCCATTTCACTGGCGGTGGGTTTGGGCCTGAAACAAGTACCCGAGGCCCTGCAGCACCTGCCGCAGACCCTCAAGATCTTGATGACGTCTGGCTTGCTGCCGGTGGCGTTCCTGGCCATCGTCATGAACTTGGTCTTGCCCAAGTCCGAGGACGCAAACGCCTAACCGCATTACAGGCAGAAACAAAAAACCGCGCCTTGAGCGCGGTTTTTTTATGCCTATTAGCCCTGCTGGACTAGGTGCCGATCGAGAAAGCCAGGACCTGAGAGATATGCGTCATCGGCCGGCCCGATTGCGCCTGCCACGCATTGAAGGCCGCCTGCACTTGCTTTAAGTCCCGTTGGCTGGTGGCGGGCTTATCGATGATCCCCTCGCGAATCAGCGCGGTGTTCACATCACGGGTCAACACAAAGGCACTCTTGCCAACCCGGCGCAGGGCGTGACAGCCCGACACCCCGCCCAACCGGGCTCCGTCGCGTTTTAGCAACTTCATCAAGCCAATCTGATCGGTCTCGGGCCAATTGGCCAAGGCTCGGCCCCGATCGCCGTGCTCGGTCGCAAGCTCACGCAAAAAAATCGCGTTGTCGCGCACGGATTTGATGCTGGTGGGATTACGGATAATACGGGTATCGCGAGTCAAAGCCTCGATATCGTCAGGCCCCAGCATGGCGCAGTGCATGGTGTCGAAGCCGTGAAAGGCTTCTTCGTGGCCGGGCCATTTGTTGCGTACCACATCCCAGCGAAAGCCGGCCCGGAATACACAATGACTGATGGCCGATAGCCAACGGTCATCGCTGACTTGGTTAAGGGCTTGCGTCGATTTGATGTCGTACAGCATGGCCGACAGGGCGGTTTCACCGCCCCACCGATCCGCCGCCATTCCCCATAACTCGACGAACGGCCGCATACTAGTAACTCCAGACGGTGCCGCTCAAGCCTGGCAGGGTATCCGCCGGCTGACTTAAGAAGGCTTCGTGGATTTGCGTCGCGCCGGCAGGCGGCTGAATGGCCACGGCCTGCTGGCTCATGTTCAGGGCCACCCACAAACGCTGATCAGCCACCTCGCGGGTGAACACCACCAGCTCGTCATCCCTTGATTCCACTGCAATGCTGCCCTGCAGCAACGCAGGCTGATGCTTGCGCCAATGGATCAGCGCCCGAGTCAGATTCAATGTGCTGTCCGGGGCCGCCTGGGCGTCCACCGCCAACGCTGCATGCTGGGGTTTGACCGGCAACCAGGGCTGGGTTGCACTGAATCCACCCTGGGGCGCATCCGCCTGCCACACCATGGGCGTACGACAGCCATCGCGGCCGACATGATGGGGGTACATCATGATGTCATAGGGGTCGACCAGCTCTTCAAAGGCCAATTCGGGTTGCTCTAGGCCCAACTCCTCGCCTTGATACAAACTGACACTGCCACGCAGGGTCATCAGCAACAGATTGAACAGCCGCGCCCGCTGGACGGCAGTACCGCCGTAGCCCTGCCAGCGCGTGACCACCCGGGCAAAGTCATGATTGGACAGTGCCCAGCACGGCCAA
>CALKMT010000081.1 GCA_938091715.1 uncultured Litorivicinus sp. | reverse complement strand
AGTGTCCGTAGATCGCTCATTATCGCTCCTTTACGTAGGGGACGCCGCCGGCTTTGGGCGGTGTCGCACGTCCGACAAATCCCGCCAACAGCACCACGGTCAGAATGTAGGGCAGCGCCTGAATAAAGGTCACCGGCACATCAAATCCGGCGACTTGAACGCCCTGCAGACGAATCGCCAGGGCATCCAAAAAACCAAACAACAGACAGGCAAACATCGCTTGAACCGGACGCCATTTGGCGAACACCAGCGCCGCCAGGGCGATGAAGCCCTTGCCCGCGGTCATGTCCTGGACGAAACCTGCAGTCTGGGCAATCGACAGGTACGCCCCTGCCAAGCCACACAACAAACCACAGCAAATCACCGCCATGTAGCGAATGCGCACCACCGAAATACCCGCAGTATCCACCGCAGCCGGATTTTCCCCGGTCGCACGCAAACGCAAGCCAAACCGGGTACGCATCAGAATCCAGGCCGTCAAGGGCACCGCCAGAAAGGCGATGTAGACCAGCCCCTTGTGACCGCTGAACAACTCGCTGTACAGATCCCCAAGGACCGGTACGTCGGCCAGCCAGTCCGCGCCCGGCCAATGAACATCACCAAAGCGTGCTTCGCTGGACAAGGGCGGCGTGCGGCCACCGCGGTTAAACCACGCTTGACCCAACAGCGCCGTCATCCCCAGCGCAATAAAGTTGATCGCCACCCCAGACACAATCTGGTTGCCCCGGTGGGTGATGCAGGCAAAGCCGTGCACCAAGGCCAAGAAGACCGAGGTCAAGACCGCGGCCAACAGCCCGACCCAGGCACTGCCCCAGACCGCGGCCGCCGCAGCGGCGGCAAAGGCCGCCCCGAGCATCTTGCCTTCTAGCCCGATATCGAACACCCCGGCGCGCTCGGAATACAAACCGGCCAGGCACGCCAACAACAAAGGCGCCGACAGTCGCAGCGTGCTGTCCAGAATCAGGATGAAGGTAGAGAAGGCTTCCATGCTATGCCCCCCGCAACTGCATGTAAGTGCGCGCAATAAAGGGCCGCGTCAGATGCTCCAGCGCGCCGACAAACAGAATTACCAGGCCCTGAATCGCAATGATCAAGTCCCGAGTAATGGTGGGCTTTTCAAAGGCCAGCTCGGCCCCGCCCTGATACAGCATGCCAAACAGCACCGAGGCCAGCACGATGCCCACCGGATGGGCTCGTCCCATCAAGGCCACCGCAATGCCGACAAATCCAAACCCGCCGACAAAGCCCACGTTCAACCGGGCCTGATCCCCCATGACCGGATTCAAGGCCATCAGCCCCGCCAAAGCGCCGGAAATCATCATGGTAATCAGAGTAATTCGCACGGGATTGATGCCGGCATAGCTGGCCGCGCTTGGGCTGGCACCAAAGGTGCGGATCTCGTACCCCAACCGGCTCTTCCAAATCAGCAGATAGACCAGCACACAGGCGATCAGGGCAATAAAGAAACTGACATTCAAAGGCGCGGATCCGATATCAACGCCGAAATACTGCATAAAGCCGTCTAACTTGGGCAAGCGGCCGCCAACCTCGAAGGTGCGTGTCTCGGGGGCCATAGAGCCCTTGGGACTGAGCACATTCACCAACAGGTAGACCATCAAGGAGCTGGCAATAAAGTTAAACATAATGGTGGTAATGACGATGTGGCTGCCCCGTTTGGCCTGCAGCCATGCAGGGATCAGTGCCCAAGCCCCGCCGAACACCGCCGCCGCCACCGTGGCCATCAGCATCACCAGCGACCAATGCCAGCCGGTATCAAAGGACAGGGCCACCAAGGCCACGCCAAGGCCTGCGAAATAGGCCTGGCCCTCGCCACCGATATTGAACAGGCCGCCGTGAAAGGCCACCGCCACTGCCAGCCCGGTCAGGATAAAGCTGGTGGCGTAAAACAAGGTGAAACCAATGCCCTCGCCAAACCCAAGCGACCCCTCGAGCATCAATTGCACCGCCTCCCAGGGACTTTCGCCGATCAGCAGCACCAAGGATCCCGCCACCAGCAAAGCCAGCAACAGGTTGGTCAGGGGGATCAGGCCGTAATCAATCCAGCCGGGTAGGGCAGTTTGTGGAGCACTCATTCAGGTTTGGGTCGCCGATTATTATGTGACCAAAGTATACGCGCTAGTCGTCATCAGGGGCAGAGTCGTCGGCCTGAATTTGCGGCAAGGGTTTATTAAAGCGCACACCTTTTTCCTCGAACCCTTTGACCACTGCGGTAATGCCACCCCGTCCGGTCAAACTTTTCACCGCGTCATTGTAGGTGCGCTTGGCGGTGTCCATTTGCGTACCCACTTTTTCGAAGCGGTCCATAAACACCCGCAGCTTGTCCTGCAATTTGCTGGCTTGGGCGGCGATATCGGCGGCGTTCTCGCCCTGCTTTTGCAGCGACCACAAATTGGCCACCGTGCGCAGCGTACCCAGCAAGGTAGAAGGCACCACGACAATGACACCCTTTTCAAAGGCCCGGGCGTACAGGTCTGGATCGGCCTGAAAGGCGGCCAGAAACGCAGGCTCGATGGGCATAAACATCAGCACAAAGTCCGGCGCGTTTAAGCCTTTAAGTTTGGGGTAATTCTTGCCCGACAAACTGTCGATGTGCTTGCTGATGCTGGCGATGTGGCGCTTCATGGCCAAGGCCTGTTGCGCCTCGTCCTCGGCTTCCACGAACTCGGTCCAGGCCACCAAACTGACCTTGGAATCGATGATCAGATGCCGGCCCTCGGGCAAATTGACGACAAAGTCAGGACGATAATGTGCCCCTTCTTCGTCGGTATGGCTGCTTTCCCGTTCGTATTCCTGGCCCTTGATCAGGCCCGACCGATCAAGAATCATCTCGACCTGCATCTCGCCCCAGTTGCCCTGGGTTTTGCTGTCCCCTTTCAGGGCCAGAGTCAGGTTCGAGGCTTCGTCGGTAATGCGCTGATTGAGGTTTTTGAGATTCTCTAATTCGTTCTTTAGGGCCGAGTTGGCATTTGAGCTGTCCTGATGCACCTCGTTCACGCGTTTTTGAAAGGCACTGATCTGATCCTTGAGCGGATTCAGCAGGTGACCCAGGGATTCCTGCGAATCCTTTTTGAATTCTTCGGTTCGGGTCTTGAGGATCTCTTGGGACAGGCCCTGAAATTCATCTTTGAGCGACTTGCGCTGGGCTTCGAAACTGCGTTCGAGCTCCTCGCGCCGCGCCATTAAATCCGCCTGTTGGCGTTGCAGCTCGCCAATCTGACGACGGGCCGCGTCCAGCGCTTCGGTCCGCTGGATCAGTTCACTTTGCAACCGCTCGGTCAGGGCCGCCCGTCCTTTTTGCTCGGCCAGTTCTAGCTCGGCCGTCTGTAAACGGTGCTGGACTGCGGAGTGCTCGGCGCTGGATTGGGCCAACTGCTGTTGCAAGGCATCACACTGTCGTTGCACGCTGCGGCCGCGCTGAAACCACACCAGTGCCAGGGCACCGGCGGTTACCGCTACAGCGCCCAGCAACACCTCAAATAATGGGAACAAACGGCACGCATCCTGAGACCAATAAACACAGCAATAATACTCGCACGATTATTCTCCTAACTCGAAATCGGCAACCGCTCGCGTATCACGCAGCGGGCGCACCCGTTGGATGGATTCCTGATACAAGGGATGGGCCTTGTACTGCTCTAGTTGTTCGGCATCTTTGAACACCCCAAACACCACCACGTCGATCTCGCCGCTGATTTGGTCTTTTTTCAGGTTGCGGGTAATGACCAAGGTTTCCGAATGCGGGATCTGCTCCAGCAGCTTTAAGCCCTGAAAGATTTCGTCGACGTACTCGGGCGATTTGGCGGAAAACAGAACGATGTGATGCAGCATTGGGACCTCATATTTTGGCGGCATAAATATGCTCGAAACCCGCTCGGTTGTCGACCGCGAACCGGCCCTCAGTTTCCGATGCTTAGGACCTCGGCACGGGTGCTAAAAATTTTTGCTGTGCTAGTTTTAAGAGTAATGAAGAACCTAGGCCTGCTCTTCTGTCTGACCGCACTGCTATCGAGTGCGTCCTTCGCCGATTCCACGGTGGGGATTCAATCGCCTGAATCTTTTGCCCAGGATCAAAGCACCCAGGGCCAAGCCATGATCGCCGATTCCCCCGTTGGGCCCCTGGG
>CALKMT010000080.1 GCA_938091715.1 uncultured Litorivicinus sp. | reverse complement strand
CGTACTGGTCTATAAGTTCACGAACTTCCATTTCAACCAGCTCTAGCAGCTCTTCATCGTCAACCATGTCCGCTTTGTTCAGGAACACAACGATGTAAGGTACGCCAACCTGACGTGACAGCAGGATGTGCTCACGCGTCTGAGGCATCGGGCCGTCAGCCGCTGAACATACCAGGATCGCGCCGTCCATCTGGGCAGCACCGGTGATCATGTTCTTGACGTAGTCAGCGTGGCCGGGGCAGTCAACGTGTGCGTAGTGACGAATGGTTGATTCGTATTCTACGTGCGAGGTCGCAATGGTAATACCACGCTCACGCTCTTCAGGAGCGTTGTCGATCTGGTCGAACGCCTGAGCCGTACCGCCGAATACTTCAGCACATACGCGCGTCAGAGCCGCAGTCAAAGTGGTTT
The DNA here is from genome assembly GCA_938091715.1 of uncultured Litorivicinus sp. Taxonomy (GTDB): domain Bacteria; phylum Pseudomonadota; class Gammaproteobacteria; order Pseudomonadales; family Litorivicinaceae; genus Litorivicinus. Next base: position 3,384 of record CALKMT010000080.1, on the reverse strand, counting down.
TACCGTGGTCAACGTGACCAATGGTGCCCACGTTTACGTGGGGCTTGGAACGTTCAAAGGTTTCCTTGGCCATCGCGCCAAACTCCTAGTCTTTTTTCAATTTTACTTACGCCGATAGGGCGAACGCCTGGCGATCACCCTAAAGGAATAATTGGTGGGGAGGGCAGGATTCGAACCTACGAAGGCTGAGCCGGCAGATTTACAGTCTGCTCCCGTTGACCGCTTGGGTACCTCCCCGAGAAGCGCGCGCATTGTGCGTTTGGCACCCTAGGGTGTCAAGCGGTTTTCACAATGGTGCGAAACTGGTGCCGGCAGCAAGAATCGAACTCGCGACCTTCGCATTACAAGTGCGCTGCTCTACCTACTGAGCTATGCCGGCGTGGGCGCGAATACTATTGAAAACTTTTAATCATGGCAACACCCTTTTAAGGCCATCGAGCACTAAATTGCGATGCACTTTTGTCGGCCGATCCACCAACCCAGCGAGCCAACCTGCGTTGCCTCCGGTCAGGTGTAACAGGCCGGCATCACCGTGCTGGGACTCGAATCGATAGACCGCCTCTTTGATCAAGCCGACCTGACTGAGGCGGAGGGCATGCTCGACACACGTCTGGGTATCCCGACCTGGGGACAGGCGAGCATCGAACAGACTGGTGCTAGAGGAACGGACCTTGGCGGTGTGAGTTCCTAGCGCTTGGCGCGCCAAATGGATGCCGGGAGCAATGTAGCCGCCCACGTGCTGACCGGACGCATCGACAAAATCAATGGTGGTGGCGGTTCCGCAACTGATCACACAGATTGAGTGCCCAGGCTCCCAGATCGCAGCCAAGCCCAGCCATCGATCGATACCCATGGTTTCAGGCTTCTTGTAAATCGGCGTCAATCCGTTGGGCAGCGCCTCGACCACTGGCGTCTCGATGATTACGCCCGGCCAGGCGGCCTGGCATCGCCGCTCCCAGGCGGCCGTCAGCTCAGGGCTGACCACCGAGGCCAGCCGCACTCGACTGACGCCCAACAGATGAAAGCAGGTGCGATCCTCAAAGGGACCCTCGCCCTGAGAATCGCCAAAGCGCCACTTCACCCGAGTATTGCCCAGATCACAATCCAGCGTTGGTACGGACACTCACTTCTCCTGAACGAAACACTTGCACGCCCTGCTCGGTCGCCAACCTAAGTCCACCGTCACTTTCGACACCCACAGCGCGGCCCTGCCAGGTTTGATGAACCCCGATCGCCGACACGTGGCGATCGCGCAAACAATCCCAGCGCGCGAAATCCGCCTGCCAATGCTCGGATTCCGCCTCGGCTGACTGTATCACGGCCCGTGCCGCCCGGCCGGCCAAGAGCGTGCGGTGAATCTCGGGCTTCAACCCTAGGTGCCGCAGATCACCAAACGGCTGATCAATTTGCCCGGCCACCGCCGTGGGGGTCAGCAAATTTAGGCCAACACCGATAACGGCGCGACAGTGCCCCATCGGATCGCCTTGAACCTCAACCAAGATTCCACCGCACTTGTGATCCGCCACCCATAGGTCGTTGGGCCACTTCAACCCAATGCCCGTCACGCCACTGCGATATAGCAAGTCCGCGAGGCCGACCCCAACACGCAAGCTCAGCGCCTCGGGGATGCCGTTTTGGTAGCTGATCGCGCAGGAAAAAAACAGATTGTGCCCCCAGGGACTGACCCAGGTTCGACCACGACGCCCTCGACCGGCGGTTTGATGCTCGGCAAACACCACCTGTCGGTCAGGCCAACCACTGGATTGTTGTAATAAGAGTTCATTGGTACTGGGGATTGAGGCGTGCAATTGCACATCGATGCCCGGGTAGCTGCGCCGCAGAGCGCCAGATAGCTTGCTCAAATTGAGCCAATCTGCACCGCCTGGCAGCCGATATCCTTTTGAGGGTACCGACTCAACGGTGATGCCGCGGGATCGTGCATTTTGGACTTGCAGATTAATCGCTGCCCGCGAGATACCCAGACAAGCGGCCAACTTAGGACCGGTATGAAATTGGCCATCCGCCAATAGATCCAACAATGATGTCATTTACAGGCCTTGAGATAACTCGTCGGAACCCTACCTACAACTGCGTTCTCGTACAATCCCATGGAAGTGAGTCATGTCAAAAGAAACCTTAGGCTTTCAAACCGAAGTCAAACAACTGCTGCAGCTAATGGTCCATTCGCTGTACTCCGACCGCGAAATTTTTCTGCGCGAGCTGGTCTCGAACGCCTCCGATGCCTGCGACAAATTGCGTTTTGCCGCCCTAAAAGACGACGATCTGTATGAGGGTCAAACTGACCTAAACATCACGATCACAGCTGACAAAGAAGGCAAAACCCTGACCCTGAGCGATACCGGCATCGGGATGAACCGTGAGGACGTTATCAACAACCTGGGTACCATTGCCAAGTCGGGCACCGCCGAATTCCTGGCCAATATGTCCGGCGACCAGAAGAAAGACAGCGCACTGATCGGTCAGTTCGGCGTGGGCTTTTACTCTGGCTTTATGGTTGCCGACGAGATGATCGTCGAGACCCGCAAGGCCGGGGACGCTCAAGCCGTACGCTGGACCTCGACTGGCGATGGACAGTTCACGGTTGAAGAGATCGACAAAGCCGATCGCGGTACTCGATTGATCCTAAAGCTAAAAGACGACGCCGAAGAATTTGCCGACGATTGGCGCCTGCGATCACTGATCACCAAGTATTCGGATCACATCCCGGTACCGGTCCAGATGTTCAAGAAAGACGACGAGGGCAAGCAAACCACTGAGCTAGAAACAGTGAACACGGCTCAAGCGCTATGGACTCTGCCCAAATCCGAAGTCAAAAAAGAAGAATACAACGAGTTTTATAAGCACATCGCCCACGACTTTGAGGATCCCATGACCTGGGCGCACAACAAGGTCGAGGGCAAGCTGGATTACACCAGCCTGCTGTACGTTCCCGCACGAGCTCCCTATGACCTGTGGAACCGCGAGGCTCCAAAGGGCCTAAAACTGTACGTCCAGCGTGTGTTTATTATGGACAAGGCCGACGAGTTTCTGCCTTTGTACCTGCGTTTCATCCGCGGCGTAGTGGACACCGCTGACCTGTCGCTCAACGTGAGCCGCGAAATCCTGCAGCAGGATCCTCAGGTCGCCAGCATGAAGTCAGCCCTGACCAAACGTGCATTGGATTTGCTGGCTAAGCTTTCCAAGGACACCGAGGCCTATGCCAAGTTTTGGGAGCAATTCGGTGAAGTACTAAAAGAAGGCCCCGCCGAGGATTTTGCTAACAAAGAAAAAATTGCGGCGCTGTTGCGCTTTGCATCGACCCATGACGACAAGGCCGATCAAGCACATTCTCTGGATGCTTTAGGACCTGATCAACCACAGGTC
>CALKMT010000079.1 GCA_938091715.1 uncultured Litorivicinus sp. | reverse complement strand
CCCTCAAGCTCGGCCATGACCTCGAACATCTCGATCATCAGGGTGAATGAGGGTGCTTTGGCAAAATAGCCTCGGGTGCCCTGACGCTTCTCAATTAACTTGGCCGCACTCAGCCGCGCCAGCGCCTCACGCACTGGCGTTCGTGACACCGAAAACTCGTCGGCGATCTGTTGTTCGTCCAATTTGCTGCCGGCCGGAATGATGCCCGCCACGATGCGCTCTTCGAGTCCCTCGAAGACCTGATCACCGGCCAGTTGCATGCTGATTTCTTGCAAAATTCTCTTGACTTCCACTCTTATGTATTCAATAACTCGATTTACGCATACAAAGATGCGTGTGTCGAATAATAATAACAGGAGAATCCCAATGAAGATTCGTTCGGCCTTGCTGGCCATGTCCCTGGTCACCGGGAGCTTTGCCGCTCACGCCACTGAACTCCGTTTGTCACACCAATGGTCAACCAAAGATGTCCGCCACAAGGTGGCAGAAATCGTTGCCAATCACGTAGCCGACGCCGATGTCGGCCTGGAAATTAAAATCTTCCCGTCCAAAGCGCTGTTCAAGCCCCGGGAGCAGTATCGCCCCCTAAGCCGCGGACAGCTGGACATGACGGTCTTGCCTTTAAGTTACGCAGGCGGCCAACAACCGGCGTACAACCTAACCCTGATGCCTGGTCTGGTGAAAAACCACGATCACGCCGCGCGCTTGAATGAGTCGCCCTTCATGGACGCGATTGAAGAAAAAATGGCCGAAGACGACGTCATGGTATTGGTGCATGGATACTTAGCCGGCGGCTTTGTTGGTCGTGAAAAGTGCGTCACCTCGCCCAGCGACATTGCCGGACTTCAGACCCGTGCGGCAGGTAAAGCCTTTGAACAAATGTTGATTGGTGCCGGTGCGTCGATCGCCTCGATGGCCTCCAGCGAAATCTACAACGCCATGCAGACCGGTGTTTTGGATGCAGCGAATACTTCTAGCTCCTCATTTGTTTCCTATCGCATCTACGAGCAAGTCAAATGCTTTACCCCGGCTGGCGACACTGCGTTGTGGTTCATGTATCAGCCGATGCTGATCAACAAGACCACCTTTGAGCGTCTGACGCCTGCACAGCAAGCGGCAGTGCGTGAAGGGGCGGCCAAGGCCGAAGCCTTCTACCTAGAAGAAGCCAAGAAAGAAGACGCCAACGCAGTTCGCGTCTATCAAGAAGCCGGTGTCGAGATCAAAGCGATGACTCCTGCTGAGTTCAACGAGTGGCGCGAGATTGCCAAAGAAACTTCGTACAAGAAGTTTGTTGAAGGCTATCCCGAAGGCCAGCGATTCCTCGACCTAGCACTAGCCGTCGAGTAACTAACCCCCCGGCCTTCGGGCCGGGTTCTACTCCCATAGGTTTTGCTCATGAATACCCTTGTGACTCTGATTAATCGGATCAATCAGGTCGTCGGCGTGATTGCGGCGCTGATGGTTGTGGCCGCGGTTGCGGTTACCTGCCAGATGATCTTTATGCGCTATGTGTTAAACGCCTCAACCGCCTGGCAAACCGAGGTCGTGGTCTATTTAATGCTGGGCGCCACCATGCTGGGCATGGGGTACGTGCAAAAACTAAAAGGTCACGTCAACGTCGACCTGGTCCCGCTCTTGTTGCCACCGAAAGGGCGCAAGTGGCTGTTGATGATCGCCGCACTGGCCAGTCTGGTCGTGGTCGCCATCATGACCTTTTATGGCTACGAGATGATGTATCTAGCCTGGGATCGAAATTGGACCAGCGACACGGTCAACGAAGTCCCCCTATGGATTCCCTATTCCGTCATGCCCATTGGGTTTGGCTTGTTTTTTCTGCAGCTGTTCGCCGATGCGTACAGCATGCTACAGACCGACGCAGAGCGTATTGAATTGGCCGGAGGAGGTCACTGATGGATCCCTTAGTACTGGGCTTGATCGTAGCCTGCGTCACGATTCTGATTTTGTTTTCAGGCGTTGCGGTCGCCAACGGGATGTTGATTGTTTCTGCGATATTCCTGCTGGCCTTTGATGGCCTGCGCAGCCTGGAGCTGATGCCTGAAATTCTGTTTGGCAAGTTGGACAACTTTGCCCTGCTGTCGATTCCCATGTTTATTTTGATGGGCGCATCGATCGCCTCGACCCGTGCCGGTGCCGATTTGTACGAGGCGCTGGATCGCTGGTTAACGCGAATTCCTGGCGGTTTGGTGATCTCAAACCTAGGCGCCTGTGCGCTATTTGCTGCGATGTCCGGCTCGTCCCCCGCGACCTGCGCCGCGATTGGCAAGATGGGCATCCCGGAGATGCGCAAGCGTAACTACCCCGACACCGTCGCAACCGGCTCGATTGCCGCAGGCGGTACCCTGGGTATCTTGATTCCGCCCTCGGTCACCATGATCGTGTACGGCATTGCTACCGAAACCTCGATCGGGCGTTTGTTCCTGGCTGGCGTAATTCCAGGTCTGTTATTGGTTGGGTTGTTCATGGCTTGGTCGATTTACTCGACCTGGAAAGCCGGCGGCATTGATGCTCTGGCTGGCCGCAGCTACACCTGGAAGCAAAAATTTGAAGTCCTGCCCCGGGTCATCCCTTTCTTGTTGGTCATCCTGGGCGTTTTGTATGCCCTGTATGGCGGGGTTGCGACGCCCTCTGAAACCGCAGCGGTGGGCGCTTTGCTGTGCTTGGGACTGGCGGTCATCATTTACCGCATGACCGATTTATCGTCGATCTGGGTCATGCTGCGGGACTCGACCAAAGAATCGGTCATGATCTTGTTGATCATCGGCGCGGCCGGCGTATTCAGCTACATGCTGTCCAGTCTGTTCATCACCCAGGCCATTGCTGAGTGGATCGGCACCCTGGACGTGAACAAGTGGGTGCTGATGTTCTACGTCAACATCTTCTTGCTGGTGGCCGGGTTCTTTTTACCGCCGGTGGCCGTGATTCTGATGGCCGCCCCGATTCTGCTACCGATTATCCTGGCTGCTGGGTTTGACCCCTACTGGTTTGCGGTAATCCTGACCATCAACATGGAAATCGGGCTGATCTCGCCGCCGGTGGGGCTGAATCTGTACGTCATCAACGGCATTGCACCGGAAATTCCGTTAAAGACCATTCTGCGCGGCAGCGCGCCCTTTGTGGCGTGCATGGTGATTGCCATCATTCTGCTGAGTTTGTTCCCAAGCCTGGCCACCTGGTTGCCGGATCTGTTGATGGGCAGTGCGGTGTCATGAAGAACCACTTTCGCATTGGCCAGATCGTCCCCAGCTCCAACGTCACCATGGAGACCGAAATTCCGGCGGTTTTTCGCACCCGGGAACACCACTATCCCGAGCGCTTTACCTTTCACAGCGCCCGGATGCGCATGAAACATGTGACGCCCGAGGCCTTGGCCGACATGGACGCCCAAAGCGATCGCTGTGCAGTTGAGCTGTCCGACGCCGCGGTCGATGTCATGGGCTATGCCTGTCTGGTGGCCATCATGGCCCAGGGGTTGGGCTATCACCGGGCCAGCCAAACCCGCCTGCAACAAACAACCGAGCAGAACGACCGCCCAACGCCCATCGTGTCCAGTGCCGGCGCCCTGGTCGAAGGACTGCACACACTGGGCGCCAAGAACCTGGCGCTGATCATGCCGTACGCGCCACCCCTGGCTCAAAAGGTCGTGGACTATTTGGAAAACGAAGGTTTTAACGTGTTGGATCGGGTCGCACTGAACATCACAGACAATCTAGAAGTGGCCGCCCAAGACCCGATGCAGCCGCTGGAGATCAGTAAGCAACTAAGCCTGGCAAATGTTGATGCCATTGTCGGCTCGGCCTGCGTGCAGATGCCCTCGCTGCCGGCGATCCAAGCCATCCAGGACCAAACCGGAGTGCCCACCACCAGCGCGTCAATCGCTACCTGTCGTCAGATGATGGACGCCCTGTCACTGACCGGACCCGTGCCTGGGTTTGGCGCCTTGTTGGACTAGGCCATGAACAGTCTATTCACGCAAATTGCGCGCAAGGCCCGGGAGCTGTTGGACAGTCGTACCGGCGATCCGGTCGAGCAACTCATCGCCGACTGTAACGAGTTGCTGTCCAGCCGGGGGGAGGCGACCGGCTTGACCCTGGCGACTACTATCTTTGAAGCCTGGCGCGAGCTGAACAAGGAACAAAGGATCCAGTTGCTGGCAGCGCTGTATCAGGATTTTGGCCCGAATCGGGCCGCCCTTGAACGGGCCATTCATGACTATGCCCAGGACCCCGACGGGGCGGTACTGGCCATTCACGAGGCCAGCGAACCCCGCCGCCAAGAGCTTATTCGACGATTAAATTCTGCCCCGAACGGCACCAGACGATTAATCCACCTGCGCGAGCAAATGCGCCAGTTGGATCTGCCAAAAGCAATGCAGCGGGCCCTGGACGACGACTTTGTACACCTGTTTTCAAGCTGGTTTAACAAAGGCTTTTTGCAGCTACGGGAAATCAACTGGCAGACGCCAGCGGACTTACTGGAAAAGCTAATCGCCTACGAATCGGTGCACGCCATCCAGGGGTGGGACGACCTTAGACGACGCCTGGCAGGCGATCGCCGCTGCTTTGGTTACTTTCACCCGGCCATGCCCGACGAGCCGCTGATTTTTGTCGAGGTGGCCTTGGTCAAAGGCGTCGCGACCTCGATTACTCCCCTACTAACTGAGCCCGAGGGCGACCCCAACCACGCCGATACGGCGGTGTTTTACAGCATCAACAACTGCCAACGCGGGTTGAACCGAGTGTCCTTTGGCAACTTTTTAGTCAAACAGGTGGTCGAGGAGCTGCGCCAATCCCTGCCGCAACTCAAAACCTTTGTCACCTTATCGCCCATTCCTGGGCTGCGCCGCTGGGTCGAGTCTAATGGCCGCCCGGTGCCCGAGGACGACGAGGGTATGCGCAAGCTGTGTCTGGAATACCTAACCACGCTGGATCGAGAGCGCCCGCTGGATCCGGTGGCGCGGTTTCACCTTGGCAACGGCGCGCGGCTTGAACAAATCAATTTGAGCGCCGATCCCAGTGACAACGGCCGCGGCCAGAGTTACGGGGCCATGGTGAATTATTTGTATACCCACAGCCAAATCGTCAGCAACCACGAGGCCCTGATGCAAGAAGGGCAGATTGCCCTGGGGCCGAAAGTTAAACCCCTTTTTAAACAACTCACCGCCTAGGAACCTGCCATGTCTGCAAACCTATTCCATCGAATTGAGCACACACTGACCCAAGACCTTGACCGGGATTGCTTGATCACCGGCGATGGTGCGCGCTTGACCCGGGGGCAGTTGCTGGCCAACACCGACCGCATGGCTAAAGTCCTGCAGGACTTAGGCGTCAAGACAGGGGATCGCGTCTCGGTACAAATCGACAAGGACTTCTTGAATGTTGTGGTGTACCTGGCGGTCCTGAAAATGGGCGCGGTCTATCTGCCCTTGAACTCGGCCTATGCCGATGCGGAAATCGAGTACTTTTTGGCCGACGCCGAGCCCAGCTTGCATATCTGTACCTCGTCGCGCGCGGATGCGGCCCAAGAAATCGGACAGCGCCTGGGTATTCAGGTGACCACTCTGGATTTGGATGGCGGGGCGTTACGCACCCTGTTCGACGCGCAGACCCAAGGGTTCGGCGCGGCCATTGACCGGGTCGGCACCGACCTGGCGTCGTTTTTGTACACCTCGGGCACCACCGGCAAACCCAAGGGCGCCATGCTGACGCACCAGAACCTGACCGCCAACGCCGAGATGCTGACCCAAGCCTGGGACTACTCGTCCGAGGACACGCTGTTGCATGCACTGCCGCTGTTTCACGTGCACGGGCTGTTTGTTGCGCTAAATTTGGCGCTGCTAAATGGCGGGCAAGTTATTTTGTTGCCCAAGTACGACGCCGACGAGATTGTCCGGCTAATGCCCCAGGCCACGGTCATGATGGGCGTTCCGACCTACTACACTCGCCTGCTAAAACAGCCGGACTTCGATCGCGACATTAGCCAGCACATGCGATTGTTTATCTCTGGATCTGCGCCCTTGCTGGTGGAAACCTCGAACGAATTCTTTCAGCGATCAGGCCATCGCATCCTAGAGCGCTACGGCATGAGTGAAACCGGCATGAGTTGCTCGAACCCGCTGCATGGCGAGCGCCGCGCCGGCAGTGTTGGCCCGGCATTACCCGGGGTAACGGCCAAAGTGGTGGATGACAACGGACAACCCTGCCCTCGGGGCGAGGTCGGCAATTTGTTGGTCAAGGGCGATCACGTGTTTGCCGGCTATTGGAAGCTGCCTGAAAAAACCGCTTCCGAGTTCACCGACGACGGTTTTTTTATCACGGGCGATCTGGCCACCCTGTCCGATGACGATTACGTATCGATTGTTGGGCGTGGCAAGGACCTGATCATCACCGGCGGCCTGAACGTTTATCCCAAAGAAATCGAAGATGTCTTGAACGAGCAACCTGGAGTCGTTGAAAGCGCTGTAGTGGGGGTAGCCCACGAAGATTTCGGCGAGGGCATTGTTGCGGTGCTGGTGGGACAGGGCCCCTTGGACTTTGACGCCCTATCGGACAGC
>CALKMT010000078.1 GCA_938091715.1 uncultured Litorivicinus sp. | reverse complement strand
GTCGCCGGCGCCCATTTGGCGCACCAGCTCGAAACTTTCGCTGGTTGGATTTGAGCCCAGCGAGGGGCCGACGACCAGGGTTGGGTTGATGGTGATCAACTGCCATCGGGACTGCTGGTTGGCCCGTTGCCAGGCGGCTCGCTCGGCGGACACTTTGGAATAGGCATAGGGCAGGTGATCCAGGGACGAGCTGTCGTTCCAGCTGGATTCATCAATGGCCCCGGCCGCGCACTCTTGGTTGTCGCCCAGCATGGCCACCACCGAGGACGTCAGTACGACGCGTTTGACGCTGGGGGTTTGTTCGACCGCATCCAGCACATTCAGCGTGCCTTTTAACGCAGGATCCAGCAGGTCGCGCTGGGGGTGTGCCACGCGCAAGGTAAAGGGGCTGGCAGTATGAAATACCACCGAACAGTCACGCATGGCTGGGCGAAAGCTGCCCTGGACCAATAGGTCGGCCTGAAACAATTCCAGGCGATCCGGGTAGCGCTCGGATAGCTGGTACAGGGCCTGTAATTTGGGCGATTTCGATAGCGATCGAACCGTGCCCTGGACCCGGTGACCGGATGCCAGTAAACGTTCAATCAAGTGTCCGGCCACATAGCCGGTGGCGCCTGTCACGCACACGGTGAGGGGTTCGTTTGTCATGCGTATCTATTTGCGGGCAGGCCTTGAGTTTCGCAAGCAAAGAATTGTGACGCATACAATCATTGGAAGACCCCTCCAAAAGTTGTAATTTGCCCCGCAACCCAAGTATGGTTCGCGGGTTCGACTGATAAAGAACATCCAGAATCTTCGGAGAAAAACAATGAAAAAGACCCTACTGGCGTTGGCTGCTGCCGCTGCCATCTCTGCTCCCGCTATGGCTGAAGTCAAGCTGGGCATCGCACTTGGTTTTACTGGACCTGCTGAATCCTTGGCCGAAGCCATGGCTCGCGGTGCGGAACTGGCGATCAAAGAAGCCAACGAAGCTGGCGGTATCCTGGGCGGTCAGGAAATCACTTCTACCCGTGCTGACTCAACCTGCGTTGACGCCTCTGCCGCTGCAGCCGCTGCGGATCGTTTGGTGAACTCTGACAAGGTTGACGCCATTGTCGGCGGCCTGTGCTCAGGCGCGACCATTTCTATTCTGCAAAACGTGGCGATGCCCACGGGCACCCTGCAGTTCTCGCCCTCGGCGACGTCACCTGCATTGAGCACCCTAGAAGACAACGACTTGTTCTTCCGTGCCAGCCCCTCTGACGCGCGTCAGGGCCAGGTCATCTCAGAAGTTCTGCAAGAGCAAGGCTTCAACTCAATCGCTATGACCTACACCAACAACGACTACGGCAAAGGCTTGGCGGATGCGATCCAGTCAAACTTTGAAGCCGCAGGCGGCAAGGTCACCATCGTAGCTGCGCACGAAGACGGCAAAGGTGACTACGGCGCGGAAGTAGCGGCATTGGCACAAGCGGGCGGTGACATCCTGGTCGTGGTCGGTTACCTGGACCAAGGCGGCAAGGGCATCATTCAGTCGTCATTGGACGCAGGCGCGTATGACCAGTTCTTCCTACCCGACGCGATGATTGGCGACAGCTTGACCGCCGCTATCGGTGCGGACCTGAACGGCTCGATCGGTACGGTTCCGGGTACGGACTCAAATGGCGCGACCATTTACAACGAACTGACCAAGATGGACGGCTTTGAAAACGGGCCTTACAGCCCCGAGTCCTACGACGCTGCGGCCATGGTTCTGCTAGCGATGGAAGCTGCCAAGAGCACTAACGGCGCTGACATCTCTAAAGTCATGTTCGACGTGGCCAACGCACCGGGCGAAGAAATTTTGCCGGGCGAATTGGCACGCGGTTTGGAAATCCTGCGTAACGGTGGCGACATCAACTACGTAGGCGCAACCGCGCTGGAACTGATCGGTGCTGGCGAATCTGCCGGTTCTTACCGTGAAGTCTTGGTTAAGGATCAGCAGAACACCACTGTTCGCTACCGTTAATCCTTGACGGCTAAGAACGGCCCAATCACTTCGGTGCTTGGGTCGTTTTTTTATACACAGGCAACGAAATGATTAAAGTTCACGACTTACATAAAAGCTTCGGCGGCATTCACGCGGTCAACGGCGCCACCTTGGAAATCCAAACCGGTTCGATCACCGGCTTGATTGGGCCCAACGGTGCTGGCAAGACCACTCTGTTCAATGTGATCGCCGGGCATTACCAGCCGACCTCGGGTCGCGTCGAGTTAGACGGTGAAGACATCACCGGCCTGCCTCCGCACGAGTTGTTCGGCAAAGGCCTGCTGCGGACCTTTCAGCTGGCCCACGAGTTCAGCACCCTGACGGTGCGTGAAAACTTGATGATGGTGCCCCCGAATCAGCCCGGTGAATCCCTGATGGATACCTGGCTGCGCCCCAGCAAAGTTCGTGAACACGAAGCACAGGTCCGCGCCAAAGCGGACGAAGTGATTGAATTCCTAGAGATCGGGCATGTGGCCGATGAGCTGGCGGGCAACTTGTCCGGCGGTCAAAAGAAGCTGATCGAGCTCGGCCGCACCATGATGGTCGACGCCAAGATTGTGTTCTTGGACGAGGTCGGTGCCGGGGTCAACCGGACCCTGTTGGGTAAAATTGGTGACGCCATTGTGCGTTTGAACCAAGAGCGCGGTTACACCTTTTGTTTGATCGAACACGACATGGAGTTTGTCGCCCGTTTGTGCGACCCGGTGATCTGTATGGCCGAGGGCATGGTGTTGGCCCAGGGCACGATCGACGAGGTGAAAAACAACGAGGCGGTAATCGAGTCCTACTTAGGCACGGGCCTAAAGAACAAAGAGGCCAAGGCATGAGCTTTTTAGTCGGCGAAAATATGACCGGCGGGTACGGCAGCGCAGACATCCTGCATGACTGCACGATCGGCGTAGACAAGGGCCAGATTGCGGTCATTGTCGGCCCCAATGGAGCGGGCAAATCCACCGCCATGAAGGCCACCTTTGGCATGCTGGATCTGCGTCTGGGTCGGGTGATGTTTGATGGCGAGGACATTACTCACCTGAAACCTGAGGAGCGGGTCCTAAAGGGCATGGGTTTTGTGCCCCAGACGCACAACGTATTTACCTCGATGACGGTCGAGGAAAACTTGGAAATGGGTGCGTTTATCCGCCGGGATGACATTGCCAGCACGATGGAGCAGGTATTTGATTTGTTCCCCATTCTAAAAGAAAAGCGCTACCAGCCCGCCGGCGAGCTGTCCGGTGGTCAGCGACAGCAGGTCGCAGTGGGACGGGCATTGATGACCCAGCCCAAGGTGCTGTTGTTAGACGAACCTACGGCTGGCGTGTCGCCCATTGTCATGGACGAGCTGTTTGATCGAATTATCGAAATCGCCCGCCAAGGCATCGCAATTTTGATGGTCGAGCAAAACGCCAAGCAGGCACTGAACATCGCCGATAAGGGCTATGTTCTGGTCCAGGGCGCGAACCGATTCACCGACACAGGCGAGGCCTTGATGGCCAACCCTGAAGTCCGAAAAGCATTCCTGGGAGGTTGATATGGCGGACGTATTAAACGCGTTGGTCCTGTTGGCCAACTTCTTGATTGTGCCGGGCCTGACCTATGGCAGCCAGCTGGCGTTGGGGGCCTTGGGCGTCACCCTGATTTACAGCGTGTTGCGCTTTTCCAACTTTGGCCACGGCGAAATCATGTCGTTCGGCACCATGTTCACGATCTTTTTCACTTGGTTGTTCCAGGGTTGGGGGCTCAGCATCAAGCCCCTGCCAACGGCTTTGTTGGCGTTGCCCTTTGGCATCTTGGCGACCATGGCGTTGGTCATGATCATGGACAAAACCGTGTATCGCTATCACCGCGAGAACAAGTCTTCGAATGTGATCTTTTTGATCGTCTCGATCGGCACCATGTTCGTGATCGGCGGGATTGTTCGTTTTGCCATTGGGCCTGCGGATCAGATCTTCTTTGATGGCACGCGCTTTATTATGAAGGCACGGGAATTCAAGCAGATGACCGGTCTGAGTGAGGGCTTGGCGATCAAAACCACCCAGGGCATTACCATCGTCACCGCGGTGATTGTGGTGGCCTTTATCTGGTGGTTCTTGAACAAGACCCGGACCGGTAAATCCATGCGTGCCTATTCAGACAATGAAAACCTGGCGCTGTTGTCCGGTATTGATCCGGCTCGGGTGGTGATGGTGGCGTGGTTGTTGGTAGCGGCCTTGGCGGCCATTGCCGGCACCCTGTATGGCTTGGACAAGTCGTTCAAGCCCTTTACCTACATGCAGTTGTTGCTGCCGATTTTTGCCGCGGCCATTGTTGGCGGGGTGGGTAACCCCCTAGGTGCCATTGCGGGCGGCTATGTGGTGGCCCTATCCGAGATTGCCGTAACCTTTGCCTACAAGCGGGTGGTCGGTTATCTGGTGGCCGAGGAGCACGCCCCCGAGACGCTGCTGCAGTTGTTGTCCACGGACTACAAGATCGCGGTCTCATTCATCATTTTGGTCATCGTCTTGGTCATCAAGCCGACCGGCCTGTTTAGCGGGAAGACACTATGAGCACGCTATTCAACGACAAACGCGCGCCGATTCTGTTTGCCGGCATGTTCCTGATGCTGGTTGCGGTGGGGGTTCTGCAGTCCTGGTCAGTGACCTTTACCCTGCTGAACATGTGCCTGATCAGCGCCATCATGGCCTTGGGTGTGAACATTCAGTGGGGCTATGCCGGCCTATTTAACGTCGGCGTCATGGGCTTTGCCGCTCTGGGTGGTCTGGCGGCGATTCTGGTGTCCATGCCGCCGCAACCGGCGGGTTATGCCGCCGGTGGACTGGGCATTTTGGGTGGCTTGGCGATTGGCGCCGGCACCGTGTTCGCCTCGGTTTGGACCTATCGACGCTACAAGCGATACAGCTACGTCGCGTTGGTGGCGGTGGTTGGCTATCTGTTGATGCGCGCCGTCATTGATCCGGCGGTGGCCGCGATTGAAGCGGTGGATCCCTCGGTCAGCGGTTGGTTGGGTGGCCTGGGTCTGCCGATCGTGCTGGCCTGGCCGGTGGGCGCGCTATTTGCCGCAGCGGCGGCTTGGGTGATTGGCAAGGTGGCGCTGGGCTTGCGCTCGGATTACCTGGCCATTGCGACCCTGGGCATCTCGGAAATTATTATCTTCTTCTTAAAGAACGAGGACTGGCTAACCCGGGGCGTCAAGAACGTGAACGGTTTGCCCCGCCCGGTGCCTTACGAAGTGGATCTGCAAGAGTCCAGTGCGTTTCAGGGCTGGGCCCAGACCCTGGGCATGCCGGTGGACGACGCCAGTGGTTTGTTCGTCAAAGTGCTGTATACGCTGCTGTTTGTGGCGGTCCTGGCATTCATTCTGTACCTGTCCGAAAAGGCCCTAAACAGCCCCTGGGGCCGAATGATGCGGGCGATCCGTGACAACGAAACCGCGGCCGCCGCGATGGGCAAGAACGTGACCTGGCAGCACCTGCGGGTGTTTGTTTTGGGCAGTGCGGTGATTGGCTTGGCCGGCGCTATGTTGGTGACTCTGGACGGTCAGTTTACCCCGACCACCTATAACCCCTTGCGCTACACCTTCTTGATTTGGGTCATGGTCATCATTGGCGGCTCGGGCAATAACTGGGGCGCGGTGTTGGGCGGATTCTTTATCTGGTTCTTTTGGATTCAGGCCGAGCCGATCGGGCTGTGGTTGATCGACTCGTTGACCAGCGGCATGGATCCCGCCAGTGCTGTTCGGGCTCACCTGCTTGAGGGCGCGGCCCATATGCGCTTGATGACCGTGGGCATTGTCTTGCTGATTACGCTGCGCTTTGCACCCAAGGGTCTGATCCCTGAAAAGTGACGCCAAGGTCGGGGGGCGGCGGGTCCGCCCCTTTTTTTGTTAGGCTAGCCGCATGAGCAAACTGTTAGCCCTAGGGCTTGCGTTAATCGGACTGGCATTTTTCTTTCGTCGCGGGTGGTTGCTTCGTCGCCGCCAGCGTCGTTTGCAGGCCGAGACCGAACAACGCGCGGCGGATAAAATCTTAAATGCCTGTCGATTTTCCTCGTTGTTCCCGGTCGAGTTTCAGGGCCAGCCGGCCTGGATCGATTTGGAGCATCAGTGTCGATGGTCGATTGGAGCCCCGTCCTCGGAGCCCACTGCGGCCTCGGATTTCACCGAGCGACTGCAAGAGTTGGCGCAAGAATCTGAGTGTCAGTTTGTCGAGCGCGACGGGCAGGCCGAGTGCCACTATCAATTTCGAATCGAATACCCCGACGATCTGGGGCCCTGGATGTGCACCCCGTTGCAACCCGAGGACTGGCAGGCCCAATTCTCGGCGGGCCAGTACGGCCAGGGCCAGGTGCCTCGTGCGTTGGCTCAGTCAATAACCGATCTAACCGCATTTGACTGAACAGGCGATCTACAGCTGACGAACCTCGCCGGGTCGTACGCCATAGATTTCTTCAAAGGCGGTGTAAAACCCGGACAGCGAGCTGAATCCAACTTCCAGCGAGACCGCCAGCACCGAGTCCGCCCCCTTGGCCAGCAGCCGGTGGGCCTGAGCCAGGCGCATTTGACGCACGAACTGATGAATGCCCATGCCCATGTAGCGCTTGAACAGGCGTCGGGCGACCGGGATCGACAGGCCGGCACTGTCCGCCACATCGTCCACCCGAATGTCATCGCTGTAGCGCTGCAAGACAAACAGCGTCATCCGTTCGAGCCGGCTTAGATCCACCGGCGGAGGGACTTCGGCCTTGCCGGCACTGAACCCGTCCATGGCCATGCGACGCAGTCGCACGGCGATCTCTTCCATGACTTGCGAGGCCGCCCGATCGGGGCGCTGTTGCAAGTCCTGATGCCATTGTGAAAACAGCTGATGATCAAAGCCTGTGATGGGCACTTGGATCATGGCGCCGCTGAACAACTGGGATAAGAAACCCGCCGGCAAGTGCAATTCCGATAGGTTCTCCAACGGCAGATTCAGGTTAATGATGTCGCCTTGGCCGTCGACCTGTGTGGACTGGTGCTCGAATTGGGCCCAGAACAGCGTGATGGTATTGGGTTCAATCCACACCTCGCCCTGGGGCGTGTCATAGCGCATGCGCGCGCCGCGGATCAGGTTGACCTCTAGGTGCGGGTGGGTGTGCGGGGCATCCATGCAGTGCGGTGCATGGTGTTGGATGCTGAAACCATCTGCCGGGGTTGTTTCCATGGGGTCCACTATTATCGTTTTTCGAAAGAATAGCGTGTTTTATCGGAAGTGACGACTTTGGTCGGAGGTGCATAGTGCAGGTGCCGTCTGGCTAATAACGATAATTGAGGAAAGCCAAAATGAAGAAGAACCTAATTGCGCTGGCGACCGCCGCGTTGATGGTCACGGGCGCTCAGGCTCGAACCCTGGTGATTAACACCGACGATCAAAACCCTGCACCGAAAGAAGCCTTCACCTTTGCGATTGATTCTTTCAAAGAAAAATACCCCGCCATTGAAGTGGAGTGGAACAACTTTGACCGTGAAGGTTACAAGACACGTATCCGTAACTTCCTGACCGCGGACGCCCCTGACGTGGCAACCTGGTACCCGGGCAACCGCATGGCGCCCTTTGTTGATGCCGGTTTGTTCATGGATATCTCGGATGTGTGGGCCGGCGAAGGTCTGGACAAGGAAATGGCCAGCGTTGAAGCGACCATGACCCGTGACGGCAAGCAGTGGATGGTGCCGTACAGCTACTATCAGTGGGGCATCTATTACCGCAAAGACCTGTTCGACAAGGTCGGCGTTGACGTACCCGAAACCTGGGACCAGTTGATGGCCGCGTCTGCCAAGCTGAAAAGCAACGGCATCACGCCCTTTACCATCGGATCCAAGTTTAAGTGGACCACCGGCGGCTGGTTTGACTATCTGAACCTGCGTCAAAACGGCTACGAGTTCCACATGGATCTGACCGCTGGCAAGGTGAAGTACACCGACCCCCGCGTTCAAGCGACCTTTGACCGTTGGGACGAGCTGGTCTCCAATGGCTACTTCATTGAAAACCACGCGACCTATAACTGGCAGGAAGGCATGGCCCCGATGGTTCAGGGCGACGCCGCAATGTACCTGATCGGTAACTTCGCCGTGGCTCCCTTCAAAGAAGCGGGCTTGACCGAAGATCAGTTGGGCTTCTTCCAGTTCCCGGAAATCACCAAAGGTGTTCCGATGGCAGAAGACGCACCGGCTGACGCGTTCTTTATCCCGGCAAGCGCCAAGAACGTCGACGACGCCAAGTTGTTCATCGCCCACATCGCTTCACCTGAAGTGCAGACGGAAATGAACAAAATCTTGGGTCAATTGCCGCCTAGCTCTGAGGCACAGGTCGGCGACGACAAGTTCCTGCAGGCGGGTTTCAGCATGCTGTCTAACGCCTACGCGTTGGCGCAGTTCTATGACCGTGACGCCCCGGCTGCAATGGCCAAGGCGGGCATGGACGGCTTCCAGGAATACATGGTCAAGCCCGAACGTCGTGAGCAGATCCTGAATAATCTGGATCGTGTTGTAGACCGCGTCTACAAGTAATCATGGAGGGGGCCCTGCGGGGCCCCATTCTTTTAATGCAATTAACTACCCATCAAAAACGCGTCCTAACGCCCTGGTTGTTTATGGCTCCGGGCATTGTGATGTTCGCGTTGTACGTGATCTGGCCTATTGGTCAAAGCTTGCGTCTGAGCTTTTACCAATGGGATGGACTGTCCCCGCCGACCTTTATCGGTTGGGAGAACTACATCGAGCTGTGGTACGACCCGACCTTTATTGTGGCCCTGAAAAACAATGTGATCTGGCTGGTGTTGTACATGCTGGCGGTTCCCTTTGGCCTGTTTGTGGCCTTGTTTTTGAACCAAACCGTGACCGGCATTCGTCTGATCAAAAGCCTGTTCTTTTTTCCGTTTGTGATCTCTCAGGTCGTGGTCGGCCTGGTGTTTGCCTGGTTCTACGATCCCAATAACGGCCTGTTAAATATCGTGATTGGCTGGTT
>CALKMT010000077.1 GCA_938091715.1 uncultured Litorivicinus sp. | reverse complement strand
AAATTGATCAAGTGCGCCAGGGTGTTGGCGTCGGTGGCCGGATCGTTGATGGCCATAAGCGTAACGCTGTCCATCTGCGACAAAATCCGAATGGCCAATCGGCCGATACGTCCGGCTCCGTTTACTCCCACCTTGATCATGATCACCTCTCAAAAGCCGCCATTTAGTCACGACATTGTGACAAAAAGGTTACAGCTCGTGGTGCACTTTCAAATTGGCGACCGGGTCGCAACGTCCTAGCTCGGGCCGGTCTACAGTCAAACGATGAAATCCTTGACCTGTACGTTGATCGTGACCGCTTTCAGCCCCCTTGCGCTGGGGCTTGAGCTGGTGCTGCCCGAGTATCGTAACGCGGTCAAAGACCGCGAGGTATTGCTGGAATGGCAAGCGCAACTGATTCAGGCCGGTGTGCCCGTGATGCAATTGACCAGGCTGCCGTTGTCGGACATTGATAGCTATCTGGCCCAGCTTGATCATGGCCAGGTCCTGATCGAAGTGCCGCCCCAGCATTACCAACAGGGTGTAAAAAACGGGTGGCGGCCGATTACGCGGATCGGAAAACGCAGCCGAATGGCTCAATGGGTCTTGCCGGGTCTGGATCGGACCCCTAAAACCGTCGGTACGCCACCGGTCACTACCGCGGCCTATGTGGTGGCCCAGCAACTTTCGCCGGTCAAAAAGACGATCTACCCGAGTCACGGCGACTGTTTGCGATCAATGGCTTCGGCTCAGGTCGAGTCCTGTGTCACCGCCGTGTCCTTTGGCCGCGCCTATGCCCAACGTTTCGGCTTGGATCTGCAGATATTCGGCGACAGCGTCCCCATCGCGCCGTCCGTTATGCTGGCCAGCCCCAACGTGCCCGACAGGATCCTGGGCCAAGTTCAGGCCACCCCGATTCGTTTTGAAAGTCTAAATGCGACCTATATTCCCTTTGACGCCCAGCGCGATGAGCCGCTGATGCCCGCGCAATAATCTTTCATCGACCTGCCGGATCTGTCGCTCTAGAGTAAGGGGCGGCGACAGATGAAGGCGGCGAGCAACCTTGCAAAAAAACATTTTGATAGTCGAAGACGATCCCGATCAGCTGGCTAACTACACCAGTGCTTTGCGGCGTAAGGGCTTTGAGTGCTGGCCTGCGGCCTGCGAGGCGGACGTCTGGAATTCACTGCCGAGTCGCCCGGATTTGGCGTTGCTCGATGTCCATCTGGGTGCCGAACCGGACGCCGGTTTCGCCCTGTGCCAGCGATTGATCGAGCGCTATCCCGGGTTGCCGGTGGTTTTTCTGAGCAGTCGAACGGACGAAATCGACCAGATCTTTGGGCTGCGTCTGGGCGGTTGGGATTATTTGACCAAGCCCATCTCGACGGTGTTGCTGGCCGAAAAGGTCGCGGCCGTGTTGCGCCAGCAAGAGCCGGCTACCACCCAGGCAGTACTGCAGCGATCCGGTTGGTTGATTGACGGCCAGCGCATGCGTTGCTCCTTTGACGGGGTCGAGGCCAATCTGACGGTCACCGAGTTTTCGATCGTCCAGGCCCTGGTTCAGGCGGACGGGGCGGTTTTGAGTTTTGATCAGTTGGCCGAGCGGACGCGCCAAAGTGTCGTGACGAACAATACCTTGAGCACTCACATCAAACACATTCGGCATAAGTTTCGCGCCATTGATTCTGAGTTTCAGGCCCTGGTCAGTGTCTATGGCCGCGGATATCAGTGGCTCGACTGACCCGGCGCCAATGGGGCTTGCGGTTAATGCTGGTGCCGGTGCTGGTGCTGCTGGTCGCGCTGCCCTGGCTGTCCTGGCAAACCCTGCAAACGGTTCAGGCCCTGTCGGATCGAGCCGAAACACAGGTGTTGCGTTCCATGGGATTTACTCTAGCCCGTCAACTGACGGCTGCCCAAGTTCGCCTGCCCGAGGTCGCCGGGGAGCGTAATCCGATTGCCAGTGTCGGCTTTGCGTTGCAGGTCGATGGGTTTGCCGAGGAGTGGCCCGAGGGCGCCTTGGTGTTCTCCCAAGGCTCGACCCGTATTCGGATAGCCCAGCACCTGTCGCAGTTGTACGGATTTATTGAAGTGGCCGGGGATCAACCCATCGATTGGGTTTTTTCGTTTGGCTCTGGGCTGAATCTGAGCATTCAAAGCGTAGGCCCAAGCACCGCCCGAGCCCAGTTCCGGGGGCGGCGACTGTCGATCCAGCGTTGGGATCAAGGTGGCTCTGCCCGGCTTGAGTTCGCCTTGCCAACCGCTGGCCTGCCGTTGGACAGTTTGGTGACCTGGAACGGTGGGCCGGCGTTTCCCGTGGCATTGCACCCAACATCGATTCTACGTTTGGCGCAGAGTTTGGCCCTGGACGAGCGGCAGATCCGAGTGCTGGATCCAGCACGGCGAATCCTGGCGCAAACCCCGGCTGTGCCGGGGCGGCAATTGCAGGCCGAGGTGCCGGTGTTGGTCGACGGGCGTTTAATAGCCCGGGTTCAGGTGCTGGGCCCGGTTCCGACCGCCATTCAGCAGTTACAAGCGGCCTTAAGCTCCTTGATCGGGCAAATCACCGTCATCGCTTTGTTGCTGTCTGGCGGTTTGATGGTCTGGACCACCCGATTATCCCGGCGGATCCATCGGCTACGACGGGAATTGCAGGCGCAACTGGCCAGCCCCACCGCATTGGATTCGGGCATTCGCTTTACCGACAGCGGCCATCAGGACGAAGTTGGGGTGCTCAGCCGAGAGATGCAGTCGCTGTTGACCGAGCTGGCCCGTTATCAGGCGTTTCTGACTCAGATTCCCCGCACGCTGCGCCACGAATTGGCCAACCCCATGAGCACCTTGCAAACTTCGTTAGAGCTGCTGTCCGACGAGACCGAGCCTGCGGAACAAGAGCGGCTAAAGCAGGCCGCAGGCCGAGGGATTGCCAAGCTCAACAGCACCTTGATCCGTATCACCGAGGCCGCCAGTCTTGAGGAAGCCCTGCGAGGTGAAACCCCAAGCCGGATTAATTTGACCCAGTTGTGCCAGGAGTATGCTCAGTCGCTGGTCTACTTGCGCGGGGATGTGGAGTGGTCGCTTGAGCTGCCGGATCATCCGATTTGGATCCAGGGCGCAGGCCAACGAATCGAGCAAATGATCGACAAATTGATCGACAATGCTTGCGACTTCACGCCCACAGGCGGCCGCATCCGATTGTGCTTGGTGGATCAACTGTTTTCGGTGGATCTGGCGGTGATCAATCAGGGACCGCCGCTGAAGTCCCCGGAAAGCATTGGGCGTCGGGATTTTTTCACCGCCTCACGGCAGGACCAGACCGGTACACATTTAGGGCTGGGCCTGTACGTGGTTGATCAAATTGCTCAAGCCTTGGGTGGCCACCTGATGGCGGAAAATCAGCCGGACGGGGTGGCGATCTGGATCCGAGGCATACCCCAGCAGACCGATCTCCACTGATTGTCCATCATTGCTTCAGCCTTGCTCCCATCTTGCTGAGAACAGAAGGGGTGTAATGCCGTCACTGCAATGAAGGAGTGACTCATGAAAATTATCCAAACAGTATTATTGACCGGCGCACTGAGCGCGGGCTCGGTGTTGGCCGATTCACGCGCCCCACAGCATATCGGCGTCGGTTCCGGTGCGGTGCTGGGCGGTTTGATTGCCGGCCCTGTCGGTCTGGCGGTCGGCGCCACCTTTGGTAACTTTTTAGGCTTGGATCGGATGCAAGCCCAGGAGTTGGCTCAGGTCCAGGATCAGCGGGCGACGCTGCAGGCCCAGGTCAATCAGCGACGCCAGGAACTGGCCGCGCTAGAGCGGCAAATTCAATCCCAGCAGCAAACCTTGGTGGCCCTAAAAACCTTGGTCCAAGAGGTGCCGATGGCGCTGTTGTTTGACACCCAGTCGGCCCAGCTGGCGGATCAGTATGTGCCAACGCTACAAGCCTTGGCGGATGCCGCCAGGGACCTGCCGGAATTGCGTATCTTACTCGAGGGACATGCGGATCAGCGGGGCAGCGCCGAGACCAACCAAGCCCTGAGCGAGGCTCGAGCCGCGGTGGTAGGTGATGAATTGGTCAATCAGGGGGTGCCGGTGGTGGCGGTTTCCTGGAAGGGGCATGGGGAATCGGCCGCCAGCGGTCAAAATGCTCGGGACCGCCGAGTCCAGGTCACGCTGCAATTCCCCGAATCCGAGTCCTCGCTGTACAGCGCGAAATAATCATGGCGGGGTCGGGCGCGCCCCACTGCGCAGCGCCTACTTTGGGTGCCCCTGGGGCACCCGTTTTTTATCCCGCGCGTAGGGTCAGCAAACCTGACCCGACGATTAGGGCGCTGCCGGCGACGATCGGCCAGGTGATGGCCTCGTCGAAAAATACAACGGCCAGCACCATGGCAAACACCAAACGGCTATAGCGAAAGGGCGCCACCACCGCCACGTCGCCCCCTCGAGTGGCCATCACCACCGCCAGATAAGCGCCTGTCCCCGCGATCATCGACAACACCAACAGCCCCGCGTGCGAGCCCTGAATCGGGCTAAAGGTGCCGTACAACGGGATGGTCACGATTCCCGCAACGAACAGCGCGAAAAAGCTCCAAAACGAGATGGCGATGGGATCAATAGAGCTTGCGATCGAGCGGGTGATCAGGTCCCGGGTCGCCAGAAACAAGACCGACAACACGGCCAGCAAACTGGCGGGATGAAACCCTTGCATACCCGGCTGGATGATCAGGATAACGCCGCAAAAGCCAATCAAGATAACGAACCACTGCCGGGCACTGACGGATTGTTTCAGGAACAACATGCCACCCAGCGCCACTGCCAGAGGCGTGGCCTGCAATATCGCCGAGGACGCGCCCAGTGAGGCATACACAATGGCGGTCACAAAGCTGATCGCCGCGCCGAGTTCGCAAAACGAGCGGACCACAAATTTTCGGGTCGCCATTGAAGCATGCAGCAAATGCACGGACCGCAGGCGGGCCATGACCCAAAACATGCCGCCGCCGGTCAGCCCGATCAGCATCAGTACCTGCGAGATCGGCAGGTCAATGGCCAACTGCTTGATCACCGCGTCCTCAATGGCAAAGCCGGCCATCGAGACGACCATGAACAGGATGTACTTGGAGTTATTGCTGTCAGAGGTCACAAGGCGCTTCTATCGAAAATGAGTCGGTCCGCAGTGTGACCGCAATGATCCGGTGTGACCAGATCTGTGGGCATGTGGTACCGGAAATCGATGATGTTTGTCGCGATTCCGGCTAGGGTGGCCGCCCCGTCCGATACTTAGCAGGAAATTTCACGTGATTGAGCAGATCTTTACCCAGGCCCGTAGCGGCAAAATTTACACCGACGCGGAAATGACCCAGGCCGATATTCGCGCGCTGTACGAGATCGCGAAGTGGGCGCCGTCCGAGAGCAATACCTGCCCAATGCGCCTGGTGTTTGCTCACTCCCACGAGGCCAAGGCCCGCCTGCGCCCAGGGATTCTGCCGGGCAACCAACCGAAATTTGATTCGGCGCCGGTCACGGCCATCGTGGCGTTTGACACTGAGTTTGATCAGCATTTGGCGACCCTGGCCCCGCATCTTGCCGAGTCATCGCCCTTTGCGGACATGCCGGCCGCCAAACGGTCGGAGATGATTCAGCGCAGTGCGCACCTGCAGGCCGGCATGTTTATCGCCGCCGCTCGCGCTCAGGGCTGGACTGCCGGTCCGATGGCCGGCATCGACCGCGACGCGATCGACCAGGCGTTCTTTGCTGAATCCTCTTGGCGTTGCAGCTTTGTGATCATGTTGGGAGTCGCGGACGAATCTGAGTTTTATCCCCGCGGGGCACGTTTGTCCTTCGAGCAGGCCTGCCAGATCCTGTAATTCAGGGTGGGTCGACCTGGACACTGGCGCCGTGGGGTAGGACGAAAAACTCATCGGCACTGACCCCCTTGGCCTTGCGCGCCGCAGCCAAGTCCATGACCGGCTGATCGTAGGGTTCGTCGGTCAGCTGAAAGGTGCCCCAGTGCATGCCAATCGACCGGTCGCTGCGCACGGCCAGGTGGATGTCCACCGCCTCGGCCGGATTGACGTGGTGCTGTTTCATAAACCATCGCGGCTCATAGGCCCCAACCGGCAGGCTGCTTAGATCGAACGGCCCCAAACGCTGGCCAATGTCGCGAAAATCACTGGACCAACCCGTGTCCCCAGCAAAGAAATAATCCAAGTCGTCAGACTTCAGCACCCAGCCGCCCCACAGGGTCTTGTTGCGGTTGGTTGGGGTGCGAGCGCTCCAATGGTGAACGGGCACGAAATGCACATCGGCATCCCCAACCCCCTCAATTTGCCACCAATCCATTTCCCGCACGTTGTCGGCTCCCACGCCCTTGAACCAGGACGCCAAGCCCAGCGGGACCAACCAGCGGGGTTCGGAAGACTGCGATTTCAGCAGCGCCTTGATCGTTCGTTTGTCCAGGTGGTCGTAGTGGTTGTGGCTGATGACCACCACGTCGACGGGTGGTAGGGCGTTGACGTCCATGGGCTTGGGGCCAAATCGTTTTGGCCCGGCAAAGGAAAATGGCGAGGCGCGACTGGTCAGGTGCGGGTCGGTTAAAAGCGTTAGGTTGGGGGTTTGGATCAAGAAGCTGGCGTGGCCAAGCCAGGTCACCACGGCACCACGCTCGGGCGCGTCTGGAATAGGCGTATTGGGTCGGTAGTTCAGCGCAGTAAGGGTTTTTTCAATCCGGGCGTCCGAGAAATACTCATCCAGGGGCAGGTCCCCTCGTTCGCTGCGCCAGCGCATCAACTCACTAAAGGGCTTGTCGGACTGAGAGCCGTCCGTGTTGGTAAATGTCCCATCGGGCAGATGGTGCGCGGGCGTCGACGCCTGGGCGGTCAGGGTGACTGCCAAGGCTGACAGCAAGAGTGTTTTTATCATTCCGCCTAGGTGGGCCCTAGGCGTTCAGATACAAGAGATTAGACGTACCAGTGCGTGGCCAGGACCGGGCGTTTGTGTGCGTTTTTCGGCATGGCAGCGGGCACTCCAAAAGCGCGGCTGAGTGCGGCGGTCAGGCGGGGTAAGGGCGTTTGGGTGCTGGATTTTTTCATCTGTGATCCTCCAAGTGATGAGCGGATGATCCGCCTGGCGCGGTGATTTGGCGAGCGATCTTTTGTCTCAAATGGATTAGAAAAACTGTTCTATAGCAGCCAGCGCGCCAAGCCGTAAACCAGCACGCCAACGGCGATAATGCTCAGCAGGTTGCGACCGGCCATGGCCATCAGTCCAGCGGCCAGCACGGCCCACAGTTGAGCATTTTGCCAGTTCAGCACCAGTTGCCCGGAATCAAAGGCCGCCACCTGAACCACCAAGGCGGTCAAAACCGCGATGGGCACAAATCCCAAAGCATCGTGCAGCCATGCCGGCAACTCGACGCGTCCGGCCAGGGCGATGGGCAAATAGCGCGGCAAAAAGGTCACCAGCATCATGCCAATCACCAAGATCCATTCGTTCATTGGGCTGCCCTCCGCTGCAGTCCCACCCCAACCGCAATGCCCAGCAATGCGCTGCTTAATAATCCCAGCTGGTTCGGCCAATCATGGGTCAACAACATGGCTCCGCCGGCGGTGGCGGCACAGGCCCAGCCGGCCCGGTTTTTCAGGCTGCCGACCACCACCCCGGTGAAGGCCACCACCATGGCCACCTCTAGGCCCCAGTCGTTGATTTCTGGAAACTGCTGACCGGCGACCAGGCCGGCGACGGTCGCGATCTGCCAAAACAGATACAGGCACAGGCCGGCGCCTGCGTAATACCAAGCGATATTGCCAGGGGTCTGGGTATTCAGTCGGCTGACGGTGGTGGCGAATGCCTCGTCCGTCAGGATAAAGGCCAAGGGTCCCCGGATACGCTGGGGCAAGGTGGAAAAGTGCGGCATCAGATGCGTGGCATACAAAACAT
>CALKMT010000076.1 GCA_938091715.1 uncultured Litorivicinus sp. | reverse complement strand
AAGGTAAAGCGCGGAATTTTGGTCACGACGTAGTCAATGGTCGGCTCGAAACTGGCCGGTGTGGCCCCGCCAGTGATCTCGTTATCCAATTCGTCCAGGGTGTAACCAACGGCCAACTTGGCCGCCACTTTGGCGATCGGAAAGCCGGTGGCTTTGGAGGCCAGCGCAGACGAGCGAGACACCCGAGGATTCATTTCGATCACAACCACACGACCGGTGTCGGGATTGACGCCAAACTGCACGTTAGAGCCACCGGTTTCGACACCGATTTCTCGCAACACCGCGATCGAGGCGTCGCGCATGACTTGGTATTCTTTGTCGGTCAGAGTTTGCGCCGGTGCAACGGTAATCGAGTCGCCCGTGTGAACCCCCATGGGGTCAAAGTTTTCGATCGAGCAAACGATGATGCAGTTGTCGTTTTTGTCACGCACCACCTCCATCTCGTACTCTTTCCAGCCCAACAGCGATTCATCGATCAACAACTCGTTGGTCGGTGATAAGTCCAAGCCTCGGGCGCAAATCTCTTCAAACTCTTCACGGTTATACGCCACACCACCGCCAGACCCACCCAGGGTAAACGAGGGGCGAATGATCGAGGGGTAGCCGAGGTGCTCGACCGCCGCCAGGGCCTCTTCCATCGAGTGGGCGATGCGCGAGCGGGGGCATTCCAGACCAATATTCTTCATGGCCTTGTCAAAGCGGTCCCGGTCCTCTGCCTTGTCGATTGCATCAACACTGGCGCCGATCAGTTCAACGTCATACTTTTCCAAGACGCCGTTGGCGGCCAATTCCAGAGCCGTGTTCAGCGCAGTCTGACCACCCATGGTCGGCAAGATCGCGTCGGGACGCTCTTTTTCAATGATCTTTTCCAGGGTCTGCCAATTGATCGGCTCGATGTAGGTGGCATCGGCCATGGTCGGATCGGTCATGATCGTGGCGGGGTTCGAGTTCACCAAGATGACTCGATAGCCCTCTTCGCGCAGTGCTTTGCAGGCTTGCGCGCCGGAGTAATCAAATTCGCATGCTTGGCCGATGATGATGGGGCCCGCGCCAATGATCAGGATACTGTTGAGATCCGTTCTTCTCGGCATTACGCGGCCTCCATGTCGGCAATAAATTGGTCAAACAAAGCAATGATGTCGTGCGGACCCGGGCTGGCCTCGGGGTGTCCTTGAAAACCAAAGGCAGGAACATCGGTTCGGCGCACGCCCTGAACGGTGTTATCAAACAGGCTGCGGTGAGTCACCGCTAGGGTATCGGGCAGTGCGCTGTCATCCACCGCAAAGCCATGGTTCTGGCTGGTAATAAAGACGCGCTGGCCATGCTGATCGCCGACCGGATGGTTGGCACCGTGATGGCCCGTTTTCATCTTCATGGTCTTGGCGCCGGACGCCAGGGACAAAATCTGGTGACCCAGGCAGATCCCAAAGACCGGTATTCCCGCCGCAATGATTTGCTCGACCGCCTGAATGGCATAGTCGCACGGCTCGGGGTCCCCAGGACCATTCGACAAAAATACCCCATCAGGCTGCATCGCTAGCACGTCGCTGGCGGGCGTCTGGGCCGGCACCACCGTCAGGTCGCAACCCCGTTCCGCAAGCAAGCGCAGGATGTTCTTCTTGACTCCAAAATCATAGGCCACGACCTTGAAACGTTGATCGGTCACCGTCGGAAAGCCTTTTAGGTTTTCCCAAGTCCCCTCGCTCCAGGTGTAGGCCGCCGAAGTCGTGACCACCTTGGCCAAATCCAAACCGGCCAAACCGGCAAAGGTCGCGATCCGCGCCTGGGCGTAACCCGCCAAATCATCGCCGGCAGCGGCCAGGGCATCGCCGGACAGAATCACGCCACGCTGGGCCCCTTTTTCTCGCAGCAAGCGGGTCAAACGGCGGGTATCGATGTCATAAATTCCCACCACATTGCGATCACGCATGTAGCTGTTTAGGTCTTGCTGGCTGCGGTAATTACTCGCAATGGGCGCCAAGTCCCGAATAATCAGACCGGCCGCCCAGATAGAGTCGGCCTCTTCGTCCTCGGTATTCACACCGGTATTGCCGATGTGCGGATACGTCAGGGTCACGATTTGTTTGCAATAGGAAGGGTCGGTCAGAATCTCTTGATACCCGGTCATCGCCGTGTTGAACACGACTTCCCCGATAGATTCTCCCGATGCGCCTAGGGCGCTCCCGCGAAAGATGCTTCCATCTTCCAGTACCAAGCAGCCAAGTTGATTCAAAGAAATGCTCCGAGCAAACAGGCCATTCCGTGGCCTAAAGCGGGGTGGTTAAGTTCGCACGATGCGAGGACCACACAAAACGGCCGCATATTACCTGAGTCTGGGCGCTGTTTCTATGCTGAGCGGCGCTGCAAACCCGCCTGAGACCAAAAAAGTAAATCCCGGACGTTGAAACCTGCAAACAACATCCCATTAACCACCGCAACCCCCCGGGGCGCTCCTAAAGGGAGCAAGAATCGTTGAACCAAAATTTTAGGGATGAAGTCATGAGCGACGAGCAAACGCCAGACCCGACTGACATTGACGAAACCGTCGACACGCCAGAAGAATCCGGCGAGATCCTCGAGACGGAGCGCCTGCAGGCCGAGATTGATGAGCTTAAAGAGGGCCAACTGCGCTTGGCCGCTGAGGCCCAGAATATCCGCCGCCGCGCCGAGTCTGACGTGGAAAAGGCGCGCAAGTTTGGCAGCGAGTCGCTGATCAAAGAAATGCTGCCCGTGGCTGACAGCTTTGAACGGGCCCTCGAGGCCGCTCGAGTCCTAGAGGGTTTCGACCCGGCCATGCTTGAGGGCATGGAGGCGACGCAAAAGCTTTTCACCGAAGCCTTGGTTAAAAGCGGCCTGACCTCACTTAATCCTAAAGGTGAGGCCTTTAATCCAGAGCAACATCAAGCGATCAGCATGGTGCCCTCGGACCTGCCGGCGAACAGCGTGGTAGACGTGGTGCAAACCGGCTATGCCCTGCACGGCAGAACCCTGCGCGCGGCGATGGTCGTGGTGTCCCAAGGCGCCCCCACCAGCGTCGACGAGAACGCGTGATAAACAACCTAACCTATTGAATTATCTAGGGTCGAGCACAACAAACCAGGAACGGTTGCCGGCCCAGAGACACGGAGAGTAAAGAAACATGGCAAAAATTATCGGTATTGACTTAGGCACCACCAACAGCTGCTTGGCCGTCTTGGATGGCGACAAACCCAAAGTCATCGAAAATGGCGAAGGCGATCGCACGACGCCCTCGGTTATCGCCTACACCGGCGAGGAAACCCTGGTCGGCCAGAGCGCCAAGCGCCAAGCGGTGACCAATCCCACCAACACGGTGTTTGCGGTCAAGCGACTGATCGGACGTCGTTTTGAAGACGACGTGGTGCAAAAAGACATCAAAATGGTGCCCTATAAGATCGTTGCTGCGGACAACGGCGACGCGTGGGTCGAAGCCGACGGCAAGAAAATGGCTCCCCCGCAGGTCAGCGCAGAAGTCTTGAAAAAGATGAAGAAGACCGCCGAGGATTATCTGGGCAGCGAAGTCAAAGAAGCCGTGATCACCGTTCCCGCTTACTTTAACGATGCTCAGCGCCAGGCCACCAAAGACGCTGGCCGCATCGCAGGCCTGGACGTCAAGCGCATTATCAACGAGCCCACGGCTGCGGCCCTGGCCTATGGCATGGACAAGTCACAGGGTGACAAGACCATCGCGGTTTACGACCTGGGCGGCGGCACCTTTGACGTGTCGATCATTGAAATTGCCGATGTGGATGGCGAAAAGCAGTTTGAAGTGCTGGCCACCAACGGCGACACCTTCCTGGGTGGCGAAGACTTTGACATGCGCCTGATCGAGTTTTTGGCTGACAGCTTTAAGTCAGAGCAAGGCATGGACTTGAAGGGCGACCCCTTGGCCATGCAGCGCCTAAAAGAAGCCGCAGAAAAGGCCAAGATTGAGCTGTCCTCAAGTCAGCAGACCGACGTCAACCTGCCCTACATC
>CALKMT010000075.1 GCA_938091715.1 uncultured Litorivicinus sp. | reverse complement strand
CGCAAATCATTAGACTAACCGGCTTCGCCGATTCGCTAAGGACAGACATGTCATCGGAACCCCATTTAATCCTGACCGTGGTGTGCCCCGGTCGAGTCGGGCTGGTGGCCGCCATCAGCAGCTTTTTGAGTGGCCGCGGCTGCTTTATCGACGAGATGAGTCAGTTCGACGACATCGAGACCGGTTTGTTTTTTGCCCGTATCTCGTTCTTGCCCGGTGAGGGCGAATCTTTGGACACCCTGCGCGCGGCCTTTGTTCCGGTCGAGCAAGGCTTTCAGATGCAGGCGACCTGGGTCGCCAAACAACAGCCGATGAAGACCCTGGTGCTGGTGTCGCAGCACGATCACTGTCTGTTGGATCTGTTGCAACGCAAGCAGCGGGGCGAGCTGAACATCGAGATCACCAAAGTGCTGTCCAATCACGCGACCACCCAGCCAATCGCGGAATTTTATGGCATCGAGTTTGAGCTATTGCCGCAATTAGACGATGCCGCGCAAACCAAGGCCGCCCGCGAGGACCGCATCAAAGCGGCGTTTGCCGAGACCGAATCCGAGTTGGTGATTCTGGCCCGTTACATGCAGATTTTGACAGAGGATCTGTGTGCCCATCTGGCCGGGCGCTGCATCAACATCCACCACTCGTTCTTGCCCGGTTTCAAGGGTGCGCGGCCTTATTACCAAGCCTATGATCGTGGGGTGAAACAGATTGGTGCCACCGCGCACTATGTCACCAGTGATTTGGACGAGGGGCCGATTATCGAACAGGAAGTGGCCCGGGTGAATCACACCCACGGACCGGACGATTTACGCGACGTCGGACGGACCATGGAAACCCAGGCCCTGGGCAAGGCGGTCAAATATCACAGCGAGCATCGGGTCTTTGTTAACGGTTTGAAAACCGTGGTCTTGAGCTCTTAGGCCCTACAGGCAATGGTCCGGCCGGGGTAACCCGGCGATCTGGGCCAGTTGTTTCGGTGGGCTGTCGGGAAACAACCGCCTCAGATACCGAGTCTTGGCCTGTTCCGGCCCCAACTGTTGTTGGATCCAGCGCGCCAGGGCCCGGTTGGCCGGTGAATGATCAAAGCGCCGATAAAACTCTTGGATCAGGGGAATCAGCTCCCAATGCGCAGGGGTTAAGCTGAGCCCCTGCTCCTGGGCTAATTGCTCGGCCAATTCTGGTGTCCAATCCTGGGCATCCAGCAAATAACCCTCGGGATCTCGGGCTACCATGTTTCCACTCGGCTGGCGGCGGCGATCATGTCGGCCAGACGGTCGGCGTGGATCGCCAGCGGGTGATCAATTGGGTCCGTTAAATAGGCCAAAAACTGTCCGGCACACACCAGGTCAATCGGCTGTGGCTGGTCAAAGGTCACGACCTGATCCTCGGGGTGAATCGACGCTCGGGCCTGCTCGATGGCCCCGGGTGTCATTAATAAATGCAAGGTACTCATACTCGAATCACCTGTTGGCATTGGCGAATACGCTGGTGTATCGCGCTGGGAGTCAGGGTCTGTGTGCCGTCCAGTGCGTTGTCTACCGCCCGGTCGCAGTACCACTGTGCGAGCCCATACAACGGCAGCGAGGCCAGTAGACGGCTGGCGGACTTGGGGCGCTCGTCAGGGGCCAGACAGTCCGCGGCGGCACCGACAAAGTACAGCTCGAATTCGGTTTCAAAGGTCGCCAAGGTCATGGCCAAATCGATACCGGCACGGGTGCGTTTTTTGTCCGCCGGGGGGGCGCTGAATACCAGTGCAATCATTTCAGGGTAACCACCTTGTCGTTCTCGAGCATATCGACCAGTTGGCCCAGCCCGCCCAACTCGGCACCCCGTGCCAAGGTGGCGGCGCGCCCGTGCTTGTCGGCCTGCGTGGCGTCCAGGACGCCGGCACTTAAAGCGCTGGTGACACAGGCGATGGCGTCCATGGGGTTGGCCGCCAGAAACTCACTCCATTGTTGCGCCAAGGACGCACCCGAGGCTGGCAACGCATTGGTGTTTAACTGCTCGACCCCGCGTTGGTAAAAAAATATCCGCCCCAGCGTGTTTTTCCGCGCCATGGCTTGGGCAATGTGCAGGGCGCGCCCGCTGTCCTCGGGCGCCATGATTAACAAGGCTATCTTCATGAACTTGCGACCGCGGCCCCAACGCCGCCCATGACTCCCCCAGAGATTCGATTAATCCAGCGACCTACGCCGCCGCGTACCAGCAACGGACGCAATCGGTGCGCCCCCAAACTGATGCCGAACAAGACTACCATCAGTGCAATCTGAATGATCAGCGTGACCCACAGCATATCGCTCAGGCTCAGCACCGCCAGATCCAGGAACAATGGCAAGAATCCTAAATAGAACAGGATGACCTTGGGATTGGTGCAACTGATGGCACAACCGGCGACCAGGCTTTTCCACCATCCGCGTCCGATCGCAGGGGCGCTTTCAACGCTGGGGGGTGGCGCGCGAAAGGTCTGAATACCCAGATAAATCAGGTAGCCTCCACCAATCCAGCGGACCCACTGAAACAGGCCCGCGGCCTGTTCGGCAATCAATCCCAGTGACAGCATGGCGGCCCACAGAAACAGCATGTCCCCCAGTGTCAGCCCGATTCCCAGGATGAACGCCGGCCAAAAGCCTTGCGCCAGTCCACGACCGATGACCGCCAGGGTACCCGGCCCTGGGGTGACGGCAAAAATCAGAGTGGCCAGAAATAAACTGCCGGCGGTGATCAGGGTCATGGTGGTGTCCTAAATAAAAAAGCCCGGCGATGGCCGGGCTCTGGCTGGGTGCGACGGGATTAGTCGTCGCTGCCCATAACGCCCAAGATCGCCAACAGGTTCGAGAACAGCATGTAGATGTTGATGTACAGGCTGACCGTGGCCATGACGTAGTTAGTCTCGCCACCGCGCACGATGTTCGAGGTGTCAAACAGGATGAATCCTGAGGCCAACAGAATCAGTGCGCCGCTGATCGCCAATTGCAGACCGGGTACTTGAAAAAAGAACCCAGCTACGATGGCCAACAAGCAAACCACCAAACCGGTCATCAAGAATCCACGCATAAAGGTGAAATCCCGACCGCTGGTGATGGCATAGGCCGACAGGGCAAAGAAAGTGATGGCGGTACCTGCGGTGGCGTTGAACAAGATGCCCATGCCGCCTGCGCTACCCAATACAAAACTGACCATCGGCCCCAGTGACCAGCCCATCCAGCCGGTAAAGGCAAAGACCAAGGGCAAGGCCCAAACACTGTTGCGTGCACCCTGAACGGCGAACAACAAACCGATCATCACGACCAGTGAAACAATCCAATTCATGGGCGTTGCGCCGACAGAAACCGCGACCGCTGTCATAGCGGCACTGAAGGCCAGGGTCATGCCTAACAGCATGTAAGTTTGACGTAGAACCTTGTTAATGCCCCGGGCACTAACCTGATCCGCCGTCGTGGCTGCGATTACGCGTTCTTCGCTCATAGCGTCGTTGTCTCCTGTGATTTCGACAAGGTTTTAGTGGGGTTTAATCCCCAAAAGTTCAATCCGAGACGTTACCTGAAGGGTCTCTTGGATACCACCTAGGTGTACACTGATGCGATGGATTTAGAACGCTTTGCTGGGGTGGCCCGTTGCTATGGGACACGAGGACTTGAAAACTTCACCCGATCCCGGGTCGCCGTCGTCGGTGTCGGCGGGGTGGGCAGTTGGGTGGCCGAGAGTCTGGCACGCAGTGGCATCGGTGCAATCGACCTGATCGACCTGGACGACCTGTGTGTCTCAAACACCAACCGGCAACTGCCAGCTTTGCTGGGTCACTACGGCGATAACAAGGCCCAGGCGGTGGCCGATCGCATTGCCCAGATCAACCCGGCCTGCCAGGTTCAGGCGATTCAAGATTTCGTCACGCCGGACAATGCCGCGCACTATTTGCAGGGGCTAACCGCCTGTATTGATGCCTGTGACACGCTAAAGGCCAAGGAGGCCATGGTCTGGGCCGCCCGTCGTCAGAAACTGCCCTTATTTGTCAGCGGTGCGGCCGGTGGCCAAATTGACCCTAGCCAAGTTCAGTCGGCGGATCTGGCACGGGTGATCCAGGATCCCTTGCTGGCCAAGTTGCGTCGCCAACTGCGCAAGTCCGGCCTGAACGGTGACAAGAAAATGGGCGTGCGCTGTGTCTTTTCCACCGAGCAACCCCGTTACCCGGCGCCGGATGGCGGCACCCAATCGATGCGCCACCCTGATGCGGTGGGCGGCCTGGATTGCGGCGGCGGGTTGGGCGCCAGTATGGCGGTCACCACCGCCTTTGCCATGCAATTGACCGCTTTGTGTCTGGCACATCTCAGCCGTGCTCGGCTGGCCGAGGCATGAAAAAATCCTGGACCGCCGGGCTGATCCTGGTGGCTGTGGGCTTCAGTCAGTGGCCTGAGGGGCCCCGGGACGTTGCGGCACAACAGGCCACGGATGGCGTTGCAAGCGGCGCCGCCACCATTGTCGATGGGGACAGCCTCGAGGTGGACGGTCGGCGGATCCGCCTGTCTGGCATTGATGCGCCCGAGGGCCGTCAGTCCTGTCGCGATCAAAACGGCCAATCCTATGCCTGCGGGCGGGCGGCCACGGCAGCCCTGCGCGAGTTAATCCAAGGGCAGCCGGTCCAGTGCCGGCGCCTGGACGTGGATCGCTATCAACGCTGGGTCAGTGACTGCTATGCCGGTCAAATCTGGCTCAATGCCCGCATGGTGGAGCAAGGATGGGCGGTGGCCTACACCCGCTATGACGATCGCTTTCGATCCCAAGAGCGCCTGGCGCGTCAGGCCAAGCAGGGTATTTGGCAGGGGCGCTTTACCCGGCCAGAAAAATGGCGTGCCCAGCAAAGGTCTCGTTGATTGGGCCTGTGAAAGTCTCTAACCTCGCCGCATCCTGATGTGAGGTCCTTGAATGTCCCGTTTTGATGCCTGGGTGCCATGGCTGTTTTTGGCGTTTTGGAGTGCCGGGTATTCGGTGGCCAAATTGGCGTTGGAGTACACCACGCCGATCAATTTGTTGGCGTTTCGCTTCGCTGGAACCGTCTTGGCCCTGACACCGATCGTGTTGTTGTTGCGCCTGCCGCTGCCCAACCTGTCCGCCATCAAGGCCCTGATGGGCATCGGTTTGCTGCTTCAGATGGGGCATTTCGGCAGTGTGTATATCGGCTTGAAACTGGGTGCCAGCGCCAACGTGATGGCCCTGTTTGCTGCCTCACAACCGGTCTTGATTATCCTGACCGCCGCCTTGTTCAAGCGCCGAATGCCGAGTCCTGGGCTGTGGTTGGGTCTGGCCTTTGGCCTGCTCGGCGCGGCCTGGGTGATTGGCGTGCAAATGGAGGGGGACACCGGGTTTTTGCTGGGTTCGTTGCTGGGCTTTGTTGCGGTGGTCGGGTTGTCGCTGGGCCAGGTCGTGGAAAAACAGCGCAAGCTGGGGGTTCACCCGGTCATGGGGGCATGGGTTCAGTATGTCTTTGCCGCCTGCTTGAGCGTGCCCCTGGCGTATTTTTGGGAAGGCGTCACCTGGTCCAACGAGTGGCCGTTCCTAGCCGCCGTGAGTTACTTGGTCATTGGCAATTCGGTCATTGGCATCCTGTTGATGTTTCGCATGGTGCGCAGCGGCAGCCTGTCCCAGGTCAGCGGCATTATGTTTCTGGTGCCGGCCCTGGCCGCGCTGATCGCCTGGCCCGTGGCAGGGGAGCAGGTTCCGTGGATCGCCATCCCCGGCATGCTATTGGCCATGGTCGGGGCATTGTGGACTCGCCGGGTGACCGCTCAGGCCCGCTGAAACCAATTTTTCCGATGCCGACCCCGGGCGTCGCATAGGCAAGGGCTGCTCTGTATACAAGTTGTATTCAATGGGGTTAGCCTTGTCCCATGAGTCAAACCGCTAAACAACAACTGTCCGATCACGTCCGGTTCAGTGTGCTATCCATGCATTGGGCGCCCGGCCAAGATCTGGACGAGTCGACCCTGTCCGTTCAGTTCGGCGTATCCCGAACTCCGCTGCGCGAGGTGTTCCGGGATTTGGCGGCCCAGGGCTTTTTAGAGTTGCGGGCCCACCGCACCGCCCGAGTCGCGGAATTGGGGCACCAGACCTTACGAGAATTCTTTCAGGCCGCGCCGATGATCTATGCCGCGATCTCGCGCCTGGCGGCCGAGAATCGCCATGCGGATCAGTTGGCTCAGTTATCCGAATGCCAGCAGCGCTTTCAACAGGCCCTGGCCGGCTCAGACCCGATTGCTCGGGCCTTGGCCAATCATGACTTTCATCGCCAGATCGCGGTGATGGCCAATAACCGCTACCTGTTGCCCAGCTTTGACCGCCTAGCGATCGATCACACTCGAATTGGCAAGACCTTTTATCGTGCCGACGCCGATCGGGAATCGCCGCAGATTGCCTGTCAGCAACACGACGACATGATTCAGGCCATCACCGCGCAGCAGGGCGAGCGGGCCGGTCAACTGGCGATCGATCATTGGAACCTTTCAAAACACCAATTCGCACAATTTGTAATGCCCGAGGGTCTGTCCGACTCACTCGGCCTAGGAGACAACGCATGATGAAACCCGTGATGACCTTTGAGGGGATTTACACCCCGGTGGTCACGCCCCTGTTGCCCTCGGGCGAGATCAACTATCCCGGCTTGGAGCGCCATATCGATGCCCTGGTTCAGGCCGGTGTACATGGCCTGATCTCCGGCGGCTCGACCGGTGAAAACTATGCGCAAACCCTGGAGCAACGGCTGGAGCTGGCCCGCTTTACCCATGAAAAGTTGGCCGGCCGGCTGCCCTGCATTGTCGGCACGGGAACTCTGAGAACCGAGGACTCGATTGCCCTGGCCGAAGGCGCGGCCAAGATCGGCGCCAGCGCCATCTTGCTGGCCACACCGCCGTATTCGGTGCCGACCGAGCGTGAAAATGCCCTGAACGCACTGGCCATCGACCGGGCCTGTGATTTGCCGATCATGCTGTACAACTACCCGGGTCGAATGGGCGTGCACATGGGCGAGGAGTTTTTGGACATCGTTGGCCGCTCGCGCAACGTCTGTGCCATCAAAGAAAGCTCGGGAGACATCAACCGCGTGCATCTGCTGGCCCGGGACTACCCGCACATTCAAATGTCCTGTGGCATGGACGATCAGGCGCTCGAGTTTTTCGCCTGGGGCGCCCGCAGTTGGGTCTGTGCCGGCTCAAATTTCTTGCCCGCCGAGCACGTGGCGCTGTACCAGGCCTGTGCGGTGCAGGGCGACTTTGCCAAGGGCCGGCGCATCATGTCGGCCATGATGCCGTTAATGCGAGTGCTAGAGCAGGGCGGCAAGTTCATTCAGTGCGTCAAATACGGGGTCACCGCCGGCGGCCTGGACACCGGTGGACTGATGCCGCCACTGCGCCCGCTGAACAAAGATGACAAACGGGAGATGGATCAGGTGATCCGGGTTCTCAAGACAACGGTTTCAGCGATTCAGGCGGAGAAAACAGCATGAGCTTACTGACCTTAGAAGAATATCAGGCCATCGCGGCTGACTTGCGCCTGCCCACCCAGGCATTTATCAACGGATCGGCACGGCCGGCGGATTCTGGCGCCACCTTTGCCACAGTGAACCCGGCCAATGGCCAGCATTTGGCCGACATCGCTGCCTGCGGTGCCTCGGACGTGGATTTCGCCGTGGATAAAGCCCGGGAATCCTTTGATTTGGGGGTCTGGCGCGAGTTGCATCCCGCCGAGCGCAAGGCGGTGCTGATCCGTCTAAGCAAGCTGGTCAAACGCAACGCCCGGGAATTGGCGGTCATGGAATCCTTGGATTCGGGCAAACCCATCGCCGATTGTGAAGCCATCGATATCCCAGAATTCATCAACACCCTGGTTTGGCATGCCGAGGCAATCGACAAGCTGTACGACCAAACCGCACCGGTGGGCAACGATGCCATGGCCCTGGTGGTGCGCGAGCCGATTGGCGTGGTGGGCGCGGTGTTGCCGTGGAATTTCCCGCTGTTGATGCTGGCCTGGAAAATGGCGCCGGCATTGGCCGCGGGCTGCAGCATGGTGGTCAAGCCCGCCGAGCAAACCTCGATGACCGCGCTGCGCATTGCAGAATTGGCCGGCGAAGCAGGCATTCCGGCCGGGGTCTTTAACGTGGTTCCCGGCACCGGCCCCGAAGTCGGCGAGCCCTTGGGCCGTCATGCGGACGTCGACATGCTGACCTTTACCGGCTCGACCCTGACCGGACGTCGCTTCTTGCATTACTCAGCGGACTCGAACTTAAAGAAAGTAGTCCTAGAGCTGGGCGGCAAGAATCCCTGCATTGTGTTGGACGACGCGCCGCATCTGGACCGGGTCGCCGAGCAGGTGTGCAACGGGGCGTTTTGGAACATGGGTGAAAACTGTTCGGCAGCCTCGCGCCTGATTGTTCATCGCGACATCAAGGATGCGTTGTTGCAGCGGATTCAGGCCCGTCTGCGGGAATGGCGTTTGGGCGACCCGCTGGACCCGCAAACCCGCTTGGGACCCTTGGTGGATGCGGGGCATTTCGCCAAGGTCAAAGGCTATCTGGAACAGCACAGCGCCCTGGCCGGCGGACAAACCCTTGAGGGCACGCATGTCGAACCGACTCTGATGGACGTCAGTGATCCGGATGCGGCGGTGGCGCGAGAGGAAATCTTTGGCCCGGTGCTGTCGATCCTGACCGTGGACAGCTTTGACGAGGCGATCGCACTGGCCAATGACTCTGACTATGGTTTGGCGGCCTCGTTGTTTACCGCCGACGTCAAGCGCGCCATGCGTGGCGCCCGCATGATCCAAGCGGGCACCGTGACGGTTAACTGCTTTGGCGAGGGGGACATCACCACCCCCTTTGGTGGCTACAAGCAATCCGGTTTCGGCGGTCGTGATAACGGCATACACGCCCACGATCAATACACCGAGCTGAAAACCATCTGGCTGGATTTGAGCGATCAAGACATCGAGGACAGCGTCGACGGATGAAGGTAAACGCGTTGCCCGTCGACCCCGGCCCGGCTGCTTGGAATGACATCTTGGCGCCGCGCAGGCCCTGTCCGGCGCTGGATAGCACGATTCAAGCCGATGTGGTGGTGGTCGGGGCTGGCTTTGCCGGCTTGTCCGCGGCCCAGCGTTTACAGGATTTGGGCGTTCAGCGGGTGGTGCTACTCGAAGCCAAAGCGCTGGCCGAGGGCCCGGCGGGGCGCAATTCTGGCTTTATGATCGATCTGCCCCACGAGCTGAACTCGGATGGTTACACCGCCAAGTCTGGTGCCCAAGCCCGAGCGATTCGCCTCAATCGTTTGGGCATTGGCTATGCGGCAGAATTGGCAGAACGTTACGGTCTGTCGCGCTCGGCTTTTCATCAGGGGGGCCGCATGACCGGTGCCGCCACCGAGGCCGGCGCTAAACACCTGGAGCAATACGCTCAGCAACTCGCGGCGCAAAACGAGCCCTTTACCCCCGTCACGGGAGATCAGTTGCAGGCCATCACCGGCGGGGATTTTTATCGTCAGGGGCTGTATACCCCGGGTGCAGCCATGATTCAGCCCGCCGAGTTTGTGCGCGGCATTGCCCAGGGCATGGTCCAGGCCGGGGTCCAGTTGTACGAGCACACGCCCGTGCTCGAGTTTTCCCGAACCGGCAACACCTGGTCGTTAAAGACGCCCCAGGGGCAAGTCAATGCAGGGCAGGTGATCCTGGCGGTTAACGGCCATGTGCAGTCCTTTGGCCACTACCCCAAGCGTCTGTTGCACGTGTTTACCTATGCCTCGATGACCCGCGCTCTGAGCGATCAAGAGCTGCGCGTTCTGGGCGGTCAGGACTATTGGGGCATGTTGCCGGCCGATCCGATGGGCACCACCGTACGCAAGGATCATCGGCGCATCGTCATTCGCAACCACGCGACCCTGAATCAGAATTTGCAGACCACACCGGGGGATATGCGGCGTGCGGCGCGCCTGCAGGACAAATCCTTGGCTGCGCGCTTTCCCAGCTTGCAGGCCCGAGATTTTGAGTACCGCTGGGGCGGGCGTCTGTGCCTGTCGATTAACTCGGTGCACGCCTTTGGTGAGCTAGAGGCGAACTTGTATTCCGCCTGTTGTCAGAACGGGCTGGGTACCGCCAAGGGTATGTTGTCGGGGCTCATGGCGGCGGATCTAGTGGTCCAAGGCTCGACGCCTGAGCTTGAGGAGTTTCAGGCTGGCCAATCCCCCAAAGCCCTGGTGCCGGATCCCTTTCTAAGTCTGGGAGCCAAGGCCACCCTGCGTTACAAAGAGTGGCGCGCCGGGGTCGAGCTCTAGGTCCCGCA
Organism: uncultured Litorivicinus sp.; assembly: GCA_938091715.1. GTDB lineage: Bacteria > Pseudomonadota > Gammaproteobacteria > Pseudomonadales > Litorivicinaceae > Litorivicinus. Next base: position 1,896 of record CALKMT010000075.1, on the reverse strand, counting down.
GTAGGTCTTGAACGACTGGTAAAAGGCTGCGTCCCCAGGCCCAAAGTCCGCCCAATCCTGGGCTCTTTGAAACGGGGATTGAAGGGTGCGGATCAGCGCCAAGGTCGGTTCCAGATCGCCCTGGGTGGCTGCGGTCAGGGCTGCTTCGACCCGGTGATTGCGGGCGATCGTCCAAGGGTTGTTGGCCCGCACCCTGTCCAAGTCCGGCTGCAGGGCTTGCCAGCGGCGGTACCAGTCCTCGGCGTCGGCGGCGCCAGCAAACAACGCCAACCATTCGCTGCGATCCGGCAGCATGGCGTGGCCCCAGGTCCAATCGACCGAGTGGCGCGCCAGCAACTCCAGCCATTGATTGCGCAGGTCCGCATGATCCACGCCCAGTTTATCGGCCATGCGTCGATCAAAGGCCGCTTGGTACTGCTCGACATACTCGTTCAGAACGCCGCGCGCTTGCTCGGCGTTGTCTTCGATCGAGCCGGGCATCAAGGGCAGCAGAGACTCGGCCAGCCGGGTCAGGTTCCATTGCCCGATGCCGGGTTGCTGCTCGTAGCGATAACGGCCCTGGCGGTCAATCGAGCTGAAGACCTGGCTTGGATCGTAGTGATCCATAAAGGCACAGGGCCCAAAATCGATGCTCTCCCCGGACAGGGTCATATTGTCGGTGTTCATGACCCCGTGGATAAATCCAAGGCTCATCCACTGGGCAATCAGCTCGGCCTGGCGTTGACAGACTTGGGCCAGCAGCGCCAGTGGCTCGTCCACCCCGGGATAGTGGCGCTGACAGGTAAATTCGAACAAGCGGCGCAAGTCCTCGGTCTGGCCCCGGGCGGCCAAGTACTCAAACGAGCCCACTCGCAGATGGCTGGCGGCCACCCGGGTCAGGACCGCACCGGGCTCTGGGCCCAGTCGGGCCACGGTTTCGCCGGTTTGAATGACGGCCAGCGATCGGGTGCTGGGCACGCTTAGGGCATGCAGGTGCTCGCTGATGATCGCCTCGCGCAGCATGGCCGCCAAGGTGCCCTTGCCGTCGCCGCCCCGGGAATAGGGCGTGCGTCCGGATCCTTTCAGCGCGACGTCCAGCCATTCATCGCCCAGGGCCAGCTCACCCAAGAGGTGTGCTCGACCGTCGCCTAGGCTGGGATTGAATTGACCAAACTGATGGCCCGAATAGGCACAAGCCACTGGCTGGGAATCCGGCGCGGGTTGTTGGCCGGACAGGATGGCCAACAGGACTTCGCTTTGTTCCAAACCCAGGGTCTGGGCCAGGTCTTGATTAAAGTAGGCCCAGGCCGGCGCCGCAGGGGCCGCCGGCTGGCAGGCCGAGGTTAAACTCGGCAGCGCGTCCGCAAAGCGATGATGTAATTTCATTCACCGATAGTGCGGGCACGGGCCGGTGTTACAAGTTAGCTCCAGGGAAATGGGCTGTTCGAGGTGGGGTGCAGATCGCCCTCGGCGTAACGCGCCAGGCGGAAGGGTTTCAACAGTGCATCGCGCTGGCCGGATAACAATTCCTCGGCCACCAGCTTACCCACCCCAAGCATCTTATAGCCGTGGTTCGAGTCGGCCAGGAACATGACGTTGTCGCACACCCGGTCAAAGACCGGAAAGCTGTCCGGCGTAAAGGCGCCAATGCCGCCGGAGGGCTCTTTCTTGAACAGCGGAACCTTGCCCTCAAAACGCTTTTGGCAATGGGCCAGGGCCGAGACCCACATCTCGGCAAAGGATTCACCGACAATGAATTCCGGCGATTTGGGGCCATAGGGATCGACCGAGACCTCCTCGGCTGACCGCTCGATGGGGAAGGGCGCGGCGCCCCCTTGAATGCCACCAAAATGAAAGCCGGGTTTGTAGTAAATGCCCCACATTTGATCGGTCACCAAGGCCCCGTCGGTGGTCGAG
>CALKMT010000074.1 GCA_938091715.1 uncultured Litorivicinus sp. | reverse complement strand
TGCATGCCCTTTAGGGTCCTGATTCTTTCGACTAAGGGATTGCACTCGTCTTCGAATAAGAACACCATCAGTTCACGTATACGTAATACGTACCAAAGACCTAAGAAATTAGATCTCAAAAAGACTATTTTCAATCTCCTTAACCCGTCGGTTACGACTGATTAAAAGAATAGCGAGGATATTGCATGCGCAAACGCATTCTTGCTGCGGCCGTGACCGCCGCTACGCTAGCCAGTGGGGTACAAGCCGCTGGATTTTACTTGAAAGAGCAGTCCGTGGTCGGCCAAGGCCGAGCATTCGCAGGCTCCGCCGCCGGCACCGATGGCGCCAGCGCGGCGTACTTTAACCCGGCGGGCACAGTCGGGTTGGACCGTCAGGTTGAAGTGGGTGTTCATTTGATTTCACCAGACGTTACGGTTACCAACAATGGTACTGCCGGAGGTAACACGGGCGGTGGCACTATAAACACGATCAAGCCTTACGAAGCCAAGCCTGTGCCAAATTTCCACTTCGTTAACCCTCTAGATGAAAGCACATCGATCTCAGTGGCTATCGGCGCACCCTACGGATTTTCCAATGATTATGGCATCAACGCATTTAGCCGCCTTGACAACGTAAAAGTAGACCTGGCAACCATTGAGCTGTCGGCTTCAATTGCAAAACAAATCACCGAAGAAACTGCCTTGTCGTTTGGACTTGTTTATCAAAGCATGGACGTTGAACAAGTCTTTGGTGCAGGTGCCCCGGGCACAGAAACCACTCAGGCAGGTGATGGAACGGCAACCGGCTTCGTAATTGGCGTACAACACGCAATCAGTGACGCAACAAAAATTGGCGCTAGCTACCGAACACAAAATACTGTCGAGCTGTCAGGCACGTTGTCGGGAGGATCTTTTGGTGCAGGAGTCAGTTTCGACGCCGACTTTGAGTTGCCGTCTATTTTTGCCATCGGGTTACAACACAACGTTAGCGATCGAACTCGCGCTTACGTCGACGCAACATATTATGGGTGGTCTGCCTATGAAAGATTAACTGCAGTTAGCCCAACGTCTGGAACGCCCATTGTCAGTGCCACCAATAATTACAATGACACGATCAGTTTCGGCCTTGGTGCTGAGCATGATTACGGCAACGGACTCACCGTCCGGGCAGGTATTCATATTGACCCGACGCCCACCAATGACACAGATCGGAGTACTTCGACACCTGACAGTGACAGAACATGGTTGGCAACAGGTTTTTCGAAAGAAATGTCTGAAGACCTAATTTTCGATGCGGCCCTGACCCATATCATTGCTGACGATGGCAAAATTAATAAAACCACATTAGGTGGCGCCCAAGTCCAGGCAAACGTTGAATCTTCTGTCAACATTTTATCCCTCGGCCTACGCTACAAGTTCTAACCAAACCCCAGCCGGAATCAGGTCACCCCTTGCATTGCATCGGGTGACTTTTTTATGCCTGGCGAGCGCGAAATTGAGCTTTACGTATACGTAAATCACAGACCCTGACCCTGTGCTAGAATGCGCGCCTCAAAAATTCGCTAGGGAAGAACATGGCAAAGGTTGAATCATTCGAACGTCAGCAACTGCTTGATTGCGGCTACGGAAAGATGTTCGGACACGGTAACGCACGCTTACCCGTTGGGAACATGCTGATGATGGATCGCATCACACATATCTCAGATGAAGGCGGCGAATTCGGCAAGGGCGATATCATCGCCGAACTGGATATCCACCCTGACCTTTGGTTCTTTGAATGCCACTTCCCTGAAGATCCGGTAATGCCGGGCTGCCTAGGCTTGGATGCCCTGTGGCAACTGGTTGGCTTTAATCTGGGCTGGCGCGGCAATCCTGGCAAGGGCCGGGCATTGGGTGTCGGCGAGCTGAAATTCACCGGCCAAATTCTGCCCACCGCCAGCAAAGTGACTTATCGGATTACCATGAAGCGGGTGATCCAGCGGTCACTGGTCATGGGTGTCGCGGATGGCACGGTCGAAGTCGATGGCAAAGTGATCTATGTCGCCAAAGACCTAAAGGTCGGCTTGTTCAAGTCAACCGACGATTTCTAATAATTAATCTGCAAGAGGCAGCCACTATGCGTCGCGTCGTCGTCACTGGAATGGGGATTCAGTCCTGTATTGGCACGGATCTCCCCACCGTCAAAGAAAGCCTGTACCACACCACCTCGGGCATCAAGGCAAACCCCGAATACACCGAGCGCGGCATGCGTAGCCAAGTGTCCGGATCGCTGGAATTGGACAAGGATCGCATCGATCGCAAACTGATGCGCTTTATGGGCAACGCCGCGGCATTTGCCTATCTGAGTGCCGTGGATGCGCTGGCGGATTCGGGGCTGTCTGAAGACCAAATCAGCAACATTCGCACCGGCATCGTGGCCGGCTCCGGCGGCGCCTCCAGCGCTAGCCAAGTGGAAGCCGCGGACATTCTGCGCGATAAAGGCGTGCGCCGCGTAGGCCCCTACCGCGTCACCCAGACCATGGGTTCGACCGTATCCGCCTGCTTGGCCACCGCGTTGAAAATCAAAGGGGTCAATTACTCCATTTCAAGCGCCTGCTCGACCAGCGCCCACTGCATTGGACACGGCGCCGAATTGATTCAAATGGGCAAGCAAGATGTGGTGATCGCCGCGGGTGGCGAAGAAGAGCACTGGACTCTGTCCTGCTTGTTTGACGCCATGGGCGCTCTGTCCAGCAAGTACAACGACACACCAGAACGCGCCAGCCGAGCGTACGATGCCAATCGCGATGGCTTTGTCATCGCCGGTGGCGGCGGTGCCGTGATCCTAGAAGATTTGGAACACGCCTTGGCCCGCGGTGCGACTATCTATGGCGAACTGGTGGGTTACGGCGCAACCAGTGACGGCGCAGACATGGTCGCCCCCAGTGGCGAGGGTGCGGTTCGTGCGATGCAGTTGGCGTCCAGCACTGTGGACGGCCCGATTGACTACATCAACGCCCACGGCACCAGCACCCCCGCCGGTGACATCACTGAGCTTAACGCAGTCAAGGAAGCCTTTGGCGACCAACGCCCTGCAGTCAGCTCGACCAAGTCACTGACCGGGCACAGCTTGGGCGCGACGGGCGTTCAAGAAGCCATTTACAGTCTGATCATGATGCGCGATGGCTTTATCGCAGGATCAGCCAACGTTGAAGAGTTGGACGCGGGCGCAGACGGCGTGGACGTAGTCACTCAGACCCGAGATCAGGCACTAACTCGCGTCATGAGCAACAGCTTTGGCTTTGGTGGCACCAACGCCTCGTTGGTCTTCCAGGCCTATCAGGCCTAACCAACCTCTGAGAAAGGCCGCAATCGCGGCCTTTTCTTTGTCTAGGCCTTGGTCGGACCCAGCGTGCGAACTCGGCTTTCCAAGTGCGTCAGTATCAGGGTTGCGATATCCAACCCTGTTGCACCCTCGATGCCTTCTAGACCCGGTGATGAGTTGACCTCGAGCACCAAGGGTCCATTGTCCGACTCCAGAACATCAACACCTGCTACCGACAAGCCCAAGTGGCGGGTTGCTCGCCGAGCGATGGCTTGCGCGCCCTTGGACGGCTTGACCGCCATGGCCGAACCCCCTCTGTGCAGATTGGATCGAAAATCACCATCCGCCCCAGTACGTTGCATGGCCGCCACGACCTTGTTGCCGATCACCAACAGGCGGGTATCCGATCCCGAGGATTCCCGCACGAAGCTTTGCACGAGGAAGTTGGCTTCTAGCCCTCGAAAGGCATCAATCAATGATTCGGCTGCTTTGCGCGTTTCCGCCAGCACCACGCCCTTGCCCTGGGTGGATTCTTGTAGCTTGACCACCAAGGGCGCGTCGCCCGCCAAATTAATTAGATCCCGGGTCACCTTAGGACTGTTGGCAAAGGCCGTTACCGGCATTGGAATCCCGGCCTGGGCCAGCAGTTGATGGGCCAACAGCTTGTCGCGGCTTGAAACGATGCCCTCGGCACGGTTCAGGCAATACGCACCAGTCGCCGCGAACTGTCGCAGCACGGCTGCACCATAGGCTGTCACTGACGCACCAATCCGGGGTATCACCGCATCATAGCGCGGCAGCGCCACGCCATCGTAATGAACCTCGGCTTGCGAGGCCGTAATGCGCATATAGCAGCGATTAGTATCCAGTACTTCGATCACGTGGCCGCGCCGCTCTGCGACTTCGACCAAGCGACGGTTGGAATAGTTATTCGGCTCTCGGGACAACAGCGCAATGCGCAGCGGTCGCTTAACCGGCTTGGCCCGACGAGTGCGCTTGTAGGCGTCAAAACTGAGCGAGGGTTGGACCTGTGATGAATTGACGTCCACCAGCATATCTTCGCTGATTGCCGAGCGCCCGAGCAGCATTCGATAGGCCATTTTTTCGCGGTTGGTCAGGGTCAATTCGATCGGCCAACGGCGATCGCCGATCTCGACCTCGGATTCGATGACGTAACGCATTTCGGTTTGACCATTCGAGCTGGTGATCAAACGCTGATCCACTACCTCGGCGCTGCAGGTCACTTCTAGTGACGGGTCCAAGGGATTGGGTTGTATCAAAAACCGCACTTGGGGTTTTTCGGGCGGGCCAAAGGGCTCGATCACCGTTGCATGCAGCGCAGAAGTTTGCGCGCCAGTATCGATTTTGGCACGGATGGCAGGCAAGCCAAGCGCTGGCAATGACAACCACTCTTCCCAACCCAAGGTAAAATTCATGAACGCCCTCCTTATAGAGGCCGGCATTTAACTCAAGTTGAGGGAATTAGGAAAGCTTATTCCTGGTGGCCAGACGTGTCTTGGTCGGCTAACCCTCGTCGAACCTGCTGATCCCTGAACAGGTTATTGCGCTGACGCTTTTTCCACAGAATTCTGCGGCGGGTAGTATTCGGTACCTTGCTAGATTTCATGCGTCGCCCTCACGGGAGTATATCTGCTCTACACACTGAATCATTTGACTACGCCAAGGCAAGCGTTTGATACCAAAGTTTTGCAACAACCGGTCACAGTTTAGCCTGACATCCTTGGGGCGCGGCGCACGACCCGGCACATCGTCCCCACGCACGGGCTGCAACAAGTTATCGGGCAAATCCTCTCGCTGCAGAGCTTGAGCATAGATCAGCTCGCCCATTTCAAACCAACTGGCACTGCCGCCACCGCCATAGTGATAAACGCCAAAGGCCTGACTGCCCAGGTCCAGTTGGCGAATGACGGCCACCAAGACGCGGCCCAGATCCTCGACACTGGTCGGCGTACCAATCTCGTCAGAGACCATGCGCTTTTCCGTATGTGAGCGCAGTGTTTGCAGAGTGTTGGCAACAAATCGACGAGGGTCCGCGCTGAAAACCAAGCCAACTCGCAGCACGATATGAGCGGGCAATATGCGCTCGATCTCCAGTTCGCCCTCGCGGCAATAATGCCCAAACAAGCTAAGGGGTGCGGTCGGCGCCTGCTCGTCGTAAGGCGCATCATTGCCGTCGAACACGTACTCGCTGGATAGGTGAATCAAGGTGGCGTTGATTGATCGACAGGCCATGGCCAGATTGATCGGCCCCTCGACTAACAGGCGATGCGCCGAATCACCCTCGCTTTCAGCGCGATCCACATCAGGATAACGCGCGCAGTTGACGACAAAATCCGGTTGCACGGCGCTGAGCGCGGTCTGGACACTGGCCTCGGAGGCAACATCCAACTCGGCTCGACTCATTCCGACCACCGAAAACCCAGCGCGATCGAATAGTTGAACCAGCGCGTTGCCGGTTTGCCCGGATGCGCCCGCGACCAGAATGGTCGGGGGCGCAAAAAGTCCCTTAGCCATGCCTTGTTAACACGCCCCTAGAACGGGATGTCATCGTCACCGATGTCGTTATTGAACCCCGGTGGCGGTGCAGCAGGCGCCGCAGGCGCAGGAGCGGGTTGGCGAGGTGCGCTGGGGGGAGCCGACTGCTGTGACTGGTAGCCGCCGCCCATTTGACCGCCGCCTTCACCGCGGCTGTCTAGCATTTGCATTTCGTTGCCGACCACTTCAGTCATGTATTTTTTCTGACCGGTAGCCTGATCGTCCCAACTCCGAGTCTGCAACTTGCCTTCGATGTAAACCTTGCTGCCCTTGCGCAGGTATTGGCCGGCGATCTCGGCTAGACGGTTAAACATCACCACCCGGTGCCATTCGGTCCGCTCTTGCATCTCGCCAGTTTGCTTGTCACGCCATGATTCAGATGTCGCGATCGACAGGTTGGCAATTTGCGAACCGCTTTGGGTAGCGCGCATGTCCGGATCGTTGCCCAGGTTACCCACCAAAATTACTTTATTTACGCCTCGTGCCATGAGGAATCTCCTTTACGTTGTCTGAGCAGTTTGCGTCGCTGGGCCGGATAAAGCTTCGGCCAATGCCGATTCATCCAGTGAGTCTTTGCTGACTTTTAGGTAGGCCAAGCGCTCCTGTGGACTGACTGCCACGTCCACCACCCCGGGAACATTTGCCAAGCATTGCTGCCACTGGGCAGCGGTCCGAATTTCCATCGCAACCGGGACCAATTTTGATCGATGACGCGGGGGCTCGGGGGTACGATACCGGATGGCGACCCAAACACAACAACCAATCGCCAGGGTCGCAAACAAACCAATTGAGCCCAGTAATTCATACAGAGGGCCGCCGATTAAGCCGCCAACAAACGCCCCCATAAACTGCACCGTGGCGTACAAACCGGTGGCCGTTCCACGCCCTCTGACCGGCGCCGCCTTGGCCAGCAAACTGGGCAGGGTCGCCTCGAGTAGGCTGAAGCCAAAAAAGAACAACGATCCAGCAATCACCAAGGCCACAATGTTCGTGGATGCACCCGCCATCCAGGCAAAGGCCATGGCCATGGCTGCCAAGGCCATTTTCTGGCCCCACATCAAACGATGACGGGCCTCGACAAAGCCCACCATCAAGAATGCGGGGCCGGCGCCAGCAATCATCATGATCAAATAAAGCTTTGCATGCTCGTCGGGCGCTAGCGACGCATTGACCCATAACGGCGGCAAGGCCAGGAACATGGCCATCAACAACGCATGCAGGACACCGACACCCAGCACCGCGCCCGGGATTCCTGGAGTGCGCCACATCTCGCGCACCAGCCCCAGATCAAATATTGCCCCCATACTGCGCACGGGAGTCGGGCGGGGTAACGCCAGTGACAGCAACGCGCCAAGCACGGCCAGCCCGGCAGTTAACTCAAACAGTCCTGACAGGCCGCGCCAAGGCAACAGGGCCGGACCGATGACCAAGCTAGCCAAGAAAGAAATGCCAATCGAAATGCCAATCAGCGCCATGGTGCGGGCCCGTTTGTCCTCGCCCGTTAAATCGACCACCCAGGCCATCAACGAGGACGAGATGGCACCGGCGCCTTGTAACGCTCGGCCGATCATCAACTGGGTCATGGTCTCGGCGCTGGCACACAGATAACTGCCCAGGGCAAATACCAAGAGCCCGATAAACACGACGGCAAACCGCCCGACACGATCACTTAATTGCCCCAGCGGCACCTGAAGGACTGCTTGTGTCAAGCCATACAAGCCCATCACCAAGCCCAAGGTCAGGGCCGAGTAACCGGGGTAATTCATGGTCTCAATGGCCAGCACCGGCAGGACAATAAACAGCCCCAACATGCGCGAAACGTAAAGACTTAGCAGAATAAAAATGGACAAGAGCTGTGCGGACACCTTAAGGAATTTACTCAGCGAGTTTACCCCAATTCCAACCCAGGCGGGGTATACTGAGTGGTTCAATCCAGCCAAGGTAACGCAGTGGAAACCATTCAAATTCGAGGGGCACGGACGCATAACCTCAAGAACGTTGACCTCGATATTCCCCGGGACAAACTCGTCGTCATCACGGGCCTGTCTGGAAGCGGCAAGAGCTCACTCGCCTTTGATACGCTGTACGCCGAGGGGCAGCGTCGCTACGTAGAATCGCTCAGCGCCTACGCGCGGCAATTCCTGTCGATGATGGACAAACCTGACGTCGATCACATTGAAGGTCTGTCCCCGGCGATCTCGATCGAACAAAAATCGACTAGCCACAACCCCCGCTCAACGGTGGGTACGGTCACTGAAATTTACGACTATTTGCGCTTGCTGTACGCCCGCGCAGGCGAGCCCCGATGCCCCGACCATGACATTGCATTGGCGGCCCAGGCGGTCAGCGACATGGTTGATCACTTGCTCGCCCTGCCTGAGGACAGCAAAGTCATGATCCTTGCGCCGATCGTGCGTGAGCGTAAAGGCGAGCACTTACACGTCTTCAACGACCTTCGAGCGCGAGGTTTTATCCGAGTACGGGTCAACGGAATCGTAACCGACTTGGACGACGTGCCGGAGCTGGACAAGAAGCTAAAGCACAGCATCGAGGCCGTGGTCGACCGGTTGAAGACCCGAGCCGACCAGCGGGCGCGCATGGCAGAATCTCTGGAAACCGCGCTGGAGCTATCTGGCGGCTTGGCCATCGCTGAATCCATGGACGGGCAGTTTGACCCAATGCTGTTCAGCAACAAGTTTGCCTGCTCGCACTGTGGCTATTCCCTGTCCGAGTTAGAGCCCCGACTGTTCAGTTTCAACAACCCGGCCGGTGCTTGCACAGAATGCGACGGATTGGGCGTGCATCAATTCTTTGACCCCAGCCGGATAATCGTCGACAGCGATCTGACCCTGGCCCAAGGTGCCATCAAGGGTTGGGACCGTCGCAACTATTACTACTTTCACCTATTGAAAGGCGTGGCGGATCAATTTGGCTTTGATACCGACACGCCCTGGGGCCATCTGACCGACGAGCAGCAGAACTACATTCTGTATGGCACGGGTAAAACCGAAATCGACTTCAGCTACGTAAATGATCGCGGCACCAAGGTCGAAAAGTGCCATCCGTTTGAGGGCATCCTGAACAACATCGAGCGGCGCTATCGCGACACCGAAAGTCAGCAGGCTCGGGACGAAATGGCCAAGCTGATGAGCACCAAACCCTGCGGTGCCTGCAGCGGCTCACGTTTAAACCGAGCCGCACGCCACGTCTGGGTCGGTCAGCGAGTCCTGCCCGAGGTCGTCGAGCTGCCGGTGGGCGAAGCCTTTGATTACTTCAGCACCCTGGATTTGCCCGGGCACCGGGGCGAAATTGCCTCCAAGATCCTGAAAGAGATCCAAGACCGGCTGGGCTTTCTGGTCAATGTGGGCCTGAACTACCTGTCGTTGTCCCGTAGCGCTGACACCCTCTCCGGCGGTGAAGCGCAACGGATCCGCCTGGCCAGCCAAATCGGCGCCGGCTTAGTCGGCGTGATGTACGTCCTGGATGAGCCCTCGATTGGCTTGCATCAACGGGACAACGAGCGATTGCTGTCGACTTTGACCCGACTGCGGGATCTGGGCAACACAGTCATCGTAGTCGAGCACGACGAGGACGCTGTTCGCAGCGCCGACTATGTCATTGATATCGGGCCTGGCGCCGGGGTGCACGGCGGACACGTGGTCAGCTGCGGCACCGCCGAACAAGTCATGGCCGATCCTAACAGCCTGACCGGCCAGTACCTGTCCGGCGTCAAAGCGATCGATATTCCAATGCATCGCCTACCGGCCAGCCAAGATCGCTGGCTCAAGGTCAACGGTGCGACCGGGCACAACCTACAGGACGTGAACCTGGCACTGCCCGTCGGCGTCTTGACCTGCGT
>CALKMT010000073.1 GCA_938091715.1 uncultured Litorivicinus sp. | reverse complement strand
ACCGGCGCCAACCACTCAGCGTACTGTGACTGCTTGCCACGCACGGCCTCTAGATAAATGCTTTGCAATTTTTCCGTAATCGGACCGCGTATGCCGCTACCGATCGTGCGATTATCGACCTCGCGGATCGGCACCACTTCCGCGGCGGTGCCGGTAAAGAACGCCTCGTCCGCGACGTACACCTCGTCACGGGTAATGCGCTTGGCCACCATCTTGTAGCCGAATTCTTCTGCCAACTGCATGACCGTGGCCCGGGTGATGCCGTCCAAGCAGTTGGTCAGCTCGGGGGTATAGATCACATTGTCCTTGACCATAAAGAAGTTCTCGCCGCTGCCCTCGGACACAAAGCCCTCACTGTCCAACAGCAGGGCCTCGTCGGCGCCGCCGGAGATGGCTTCTTGTAGGGCCAACATCGAGTTGATGTAGTTACCGTTCGCCTTGGCCTTGGTCATGGTGATGTTGACGTGGTGGCGGGTGTAGCTAGAGGTACGAACCTTGATGCCGCGGTTCAGGCTTTCCTCGCCCATGTAAGCGCCCCAGTTCCAGGCGGCCACGATTAGATGCGTCTTCAGGCCATCGGCACGCAAGCCCATGCCCTCGGCGCCAAAGAACGCCATCGGACGCAGGTACGCGCTGTTCAGCCCGTTATCCCGCACGGATGCAATCTGCGCCTGGTTGACCTCTTCTTTGGTGAAGGGGATTTTCATGTTCAGGATCTTGGCCGAGTTGAACAGACGGTCGGTGTGCTGTTGCAGGCGGAAAATCGCCGGCCCCTGATCGGTTTCATACGCACGGACACCTTCAAACACACCCAATCCATAGTGCAGGGTGTGCGTTAGCACGTGGACCCGGGCATCGCGCCAGGGAACCATCTGGCCATCAAACCAGATCAGACCATCACGGTCGGCAAATGAAGGTGTCATGTATCAGCCTCTGTTAATCGTTATTCGGTTATCCACCGCCGCCATGCCGCCTGTATTTGAGCAGATGCCTGTTGAAGTGTCGCCCGCTGAACCGGCGCACCGAGCGTTATACGATGCGAGACCGCACGTGTTTGCAAATAGGCATCGGACAACGTTTGAGCTTCGGTGCGCGGCATTTTCTGGTGCTCGGCCAGCGCATCTAACAGTCGTAAGTTGTCGCTCCAACGGGTCAGGTCCGGGCAGTCCGGGGCAAACCTTAGGATCAGGTATTGTACGATGAACTCTAGGTCAACGACACCTCCCGAACCGTGTTTTATATCCATGACCTCGGGGTCTTTGCTGGCCAGGTGTGCGCGCATTTTTTCCCGCATGCTCAAAACATCGGCCTTGAGCGCCTCAGGATCCCGGGCGGTGCACAGCACACGGTGGCGAATCTGCTCAAATCGTCGGGCCAGTTCGGGATCGCCGGCCACCGCTCGAGCCCGCACTAGGGCTTGGCGCTCCCAAGTCCAGGCCTCGCCCTGCAGGTACTTTTCATAGCCCTGGGCGCTGACCACCAACACCCCTTTATTGCCGCTGGGTCGCAGACGCATGTCGATGTCGTACAGGACGCCACTGGTGGTGCGCACGCTTAGAATCTGCATGAAATGACGCACCCAGCGCTGCAGGTATTGCGCGCCGCTGATGGGCTTGTCCCCCAGCGTATCGGCCTGTTCATCGATGCCATGGATCAAGACCACATCCAAATCCGAGCCGTAAGACAGCTCGAGCCCGCCCAGCTTTCCGTAGCCAATAACCGCGATGTCGCCATCAATCCGTACCGGCTCGCCGTGCTTTTGCGCGACCTGACGGTGCGCCAGATGAACCGCAGCGGACAAAATGGCCTCCGCCGTCCAACTTAGATGATCACTAGCCTGGTTAATCGGCCGCTGGCCCAACAGCTCGGTAGCGGCGGTGCGCAGGGTGTGGGCGGCCTTGAACTCACGCAATACGTTTAATTGCTGCTCCAAATCCGTGATTCGAGCCAGGCGCAGGTTCAGCTCGTCTGAGATGGCTTTGGGATCGGGTGCTTCAAACAACTGTCGGGGGTCGAGCAATTCGTCCAGCATCGCAGGCAGCGCCGAGAGTTGCTCACTGATCCAGGGCGAGGCCGCCAACAGCCGATACAGCAGGGCGCGAGCCTGAGGCGTTTCATTGAGCAGCGACAAATACGCACTGCGCCGGGCGATACGCCCAACCAAGGTGATCACCCTGGGCGCCAGCACTTCAAGCTCGGCGTGTTCGGCCAGATCCACCTGCAAGTGGGCGACAAAGCGATCCAAGCGCGCCCGAGAGGTGTCGTCCAACCGCTCGATCGAGGTGTCTTGATACAATCCCTCAATGGCCCCGGATAACAGGCTAGGAACCTGAACCGCTTCGGTCTCTGGCGCCTCGGCTTCGGCCTCGACCACCGCCTCAAAGGCCTCCTGAATGCGCGCCCGAACCGGCGCCAATTGATCGAGCAGCTCGGCATAGCTGTCCATCCTCATGGCCCGGCACAGCCGCCCTTGCACCTCGGGGTCCGAGGGTAGTTGATGGGTTTGGCCCAACTGATCGCACATGATCCCGTGCTCCAGACGGCGCAAATAGCGATAGTCCCGGATCAGCTGCTCGGTGGGGATATCCAATACGGCCTGCAGTTGCTGGGCCGCCGCGAGCCAGGACGAGGTTTGCAGGGGGGCAAATCGCCCGCCGTGAATCAGTTGCTGGACCTGAACGACGAATTCGGCCTCGCGTATGCCGCCCGCGCCGCGTTTGATGTCGTCCTGTAGGCCATTTTTGGCCACCTCTTGGCGAATCAATGCTTTGAGCGAGCGAAGCGATGCCAGCGCGCCAAAATCCAGATATCGACGATAGATAAAGGGGCGAATGTCGGCCAAGGCTTGCCGGCCCAATTCCAGATCCCCCGAAATCGGCCGCGCCCGCAACAGCGCCATACGCTCCCAAGGGCGGCCGTGTTGCTCGTAATAGGCCTCGAATCGTTCCCGGGAAATGCTGGTTGGCCCGGCACTGCCCCAGGGACGCAAGCGCAGATCGACCTGAAACACACGGCCAAAGCAGCTGAGGGTATCCAGTGCCGGGGTGACTTTTTTAATCAGCCGGCTAAAGAATTCTTCGTGGGAAACCGACTTGGGTCCCTGGGTTTGGCCGTCCTCGGAGTGGACAAAGATCAGGTCAATGTCGCTGGACAGGTTAAGCTCGTAGCCCCCCAGTTTGCCCATGCCCAAGGCCACCA
>CALKMT010000072.1 GCA_938091715.1 uncultured Litorivicinus sp. | reverse complement strand
ATAGTGTCACAAACTGATATTTTTTTCGACTGAAACCTTAGTCTCTGATCCAGGGGTTCCCCGGACTCCGAGGGCATGGGCTACGGCATAACAGAGCTCAGCACGGTTTAGAGTATAGAAATGAAACTCCTCAACCCCTTCGGCTTGTAACGCCAGGACCTGTTCGATAGCGATGTTGGCGGCAATCAAATTTCGCGTCGTGGGATCGTCGTCCAGCCCATCAAAGGCCTGGGCCATCCATCCAGGGACCCGAGTGCCGCAGGCCGCACTGAAGCGTTGCGTGGTGGCAAAGTTGGTCACCGGCAAGATGCCCGGAATAATCGGTTGCTCGATCCCGGCCAGCACACAGCGATCTCGAAAGCGCAAAAATGATTCGGTATCAAAAAAGTATTGTGTGACCGCTAAGCTGGCACCCTGATCAAATTTGCGTTTCAGGTTTTCCAAGTCAAACAGCGAGCTGGGCGCTTCAGGATGCACCTCGGGATAGGCCGCCACCGCCAGCTCAAAGGGATGGCGCCGGGCCAGCCCGGCCACCAAATCCGAGGCATAGGCATAGCCCCCAGGGGTTGGCTGATATTGGCTGCCTGCGCCCTCGGCCGGATCCCCCCGCAGGGCCATGATTCGCCGAACACCCATGGCCCAGTACTCGTCCGCAATTTGGTCAATCTCGTCCCGGGATGCCCCCACGCAGGTCAGGTGGGGCATGGTGTTCAGATCGGCTTTGGCGCTTAAGTGTTCGACGATCTGGTGCGTGCGATCCCGAGTCGAGCCGTCGGCGCCGTAGGTCACGGATACAAACTGAGGACTCAGCCGCCCGAGCTTTTCAACCGATTTCCACAGGGCCGATTCGGCCTTTTCAGTCTTCGGCGGAAAGAATTCAAAACTGATTTTCGGCACCGGAACCCGGCCGTATCGGTCGATTAATCGCTCGCGGACTTCGTAGGCAGAGAGAGACATTTTGGCTTCCTTGTTTAATATCCTAGAACCGGCGCCAGCCAGCGTTCGTTTTCATCGATGCTTTCGTTGCGCAGTTGGCTGTACTGATCGATCTGGTCGGGTCCGACTTTGCCCAACTGGAAATAGCGAGCGTCGGGGTGGGCGAAATAAAAACCACTGACCGAGGCGGTCGGCCACATGGCCAGGGATTCAGTTAGGGTGATGCCGACTTGGTTCTCGACGTCCAGCAGCGCCCATAGGGCCTGCTTTTGACGGTGATCCGGACAGGCGGGATAGCCGGGAGCGGGACGAATGCCCTGATAGTCTTCGCGAATCAAACGCTCGTTGGACAGTGCCTCGTCGGGCGCATAGCCCCATAACTCTCGGCGAATTTTGTGATGAGCCCATTCGGCAAAGGCTTCGGCAAATCGGTCCGCCAGGGCCTTTAGCATGATGCTGGAATAGTCGTCATGATCGGCCTCAAAGGCGGCCACCGGCTCATCGATGCCAAATCCTGCGGTGACCGCAAAGCCGCCGACAAAGTCGTCCTCGGTATCGACAAAGTCGACCAACGACAGATTCGGAATGCCGTCCGCCATTTGTTTTTGTTGTCGTAAACAGGGGATGCGTTGGCCGTTAACCGTCAGGGATTCCCCCTCACGCTGGGCCGGCCAAATTCCGACGATGCCCTTGGGGGTCAGCCATTGCTCGGCTTTTAGCTGGGTCAGCATCGCTTGGGCATCGGCAAATAGCTTGCGCGCCTCGACCCCTTTGACCGGATCGTTTAATAGGTCCGGATAACGACCACTGAATTCCCATGCGTTGAAAAAGGGCATCCAATCAATAAACGGCTCTAGATCCTCTAGGCTGGGCTGGACGATCTGTTCCCCCACAAAGGCCGGTTTGGGTTTGTGCTGGAAGTCGGCCTGAAATCGATTGGCTTGGGCGTCTTCAAACTCGAGCAATTTCACCTGATGGCGGCCAGCATGGGCGCGGCGTTTTTTGTCATGGGCCGTGGCGATTTCACAGGCATAGCTATCCCGGTGCTGGCCCAGCAAGCGTTGCGCCACGCCGACCGCTCGGCTGGCATCCTTGACGTACACCACGGTGTTTTCATAGGCGGGGTCGATCTTGACCGCGGTATGGGCGGGGCTGGTGGTGGCGCCGCCGATCATCAAGGGGATGTTCATGCCGCGGCGTTGCATTTCCCGCGCCACATGGACCATCTCGTCCAGGCTTGGAGTGATTAGCCCGGACAGCCCAATAATGTCCGCTGACTCGGCTTGGGCGGTATCCAGAATACGCTCGGCGTTGACCATGACGCCGAGGTCAATTACCTCGAAGTTATTGCATTGCAGGACCACGCCGACGATGTTTTTGCCGATGTCATGCACGTCGCCTTTGACGGTGGCCATGACAATCTTGCCGGCGCTTTGCTGACGTCCATCCGAGGCGGCCTCGATAAAGGGAATAAGGTGTGCGACGGCCTTTTTCATGACCCGAGCGGATTTGACCACCTGGGGCAAAAACATCTTGCCGGCGCCAAATAGGTCGCCGACCTGATTCATGCCGGCCATCAAGGGCCCCTCGATCACAGACAAAGGTCGGTCGGCGGCGAGTCGAGCCTGTTCCACGTCCTCGAGCACATGGGCGTCGATGCCCTTGACCAGTGCGTAGGACAGGCGCTCTTCCACCGACCACTCGCGCCAGGCTTGTGTCTCGGCCTCGGCGGCGGGTCCGCTGTCGGCGTATCTGGGGGCCGCATCCACCAGGCGCTCCGTAGCGTCGGGCCGACGGTTTAGGATGACGTCCTCGACCAACGTGCGCAGCTCCGGGTCCAAATCGTCATAGATCGACAGCATGCCGGCGTTCACGATGCCCATGTCCATGCCATGTTGAATCGCGTGATACAAAAACACGCTGTGCATGGCCTCGCGCACGGGATTGTTGCCGCGAAAGCTAAAGGACACGTTGCTAACGCCACCGGAGATACGCGCGCCGGGGCAGGTGGCTTTGATCTCGGCGGTGGCCTCGATAAAGTCCAGGGCATACCGGTCATGCTCGGCGATGCCCGTGGCGACGGCAAAAATATTGGGGTCAAAAATGATGTCGTTGGGATCCATGCCGACCTGCTCGGTCAACAGAGCATAAGCGCGCTGACAGATCTCGACTTTGCGCTGGCGGGTGTCCGCCTGACCGGTCTCGTCAAACGCCATCACCACGCAGGCTGCGCCATAGCGTCGCAACAATCGCGCCTGGGCTAGAAACGCGCTTTCGCCTTCTTTTAGGCTGATCGAGTTGACCACGGCCTTGCCCTGGACACATTTGAGTCCTGCCTCGATCACCGGCCACTTCGAGCTGTCGATCATGATCGGTACTCGAGAAATGTCCGGCTCGGCGGCCAACAGATTCAAAAATCGCTGCATCGCCGCCTCGGCGTCGAGCATGCCCTCATCCATGTTGATGTCGATAATTTGCGCGCCGTTTTCGACCTGTTGCAGGGCCACTTGCAAGGCCGTGTCATAGTCCTCGGCCAGAATCAGTTTTTTAAAGCGGGCGGAGCCTGTGACGTTGGTGCGCTCGCCGACGTTGACGAACAGATCCTCGGGTCGCTGGGTCATTGGTTCCAGCCCAGACAAGCGTAAGGCCGGTGTCAGCGGTTGAGGATCTCGCACAGGAGCCTGGGTCAGGCGCTCATGCAATGCCTGAATATGAGCCGGGGTGGTGCCACAGCAACCGCCCACAATGTTGATCCAACCGGCTTGTGCAAAGGACTCCACAATGTCGACCATCTCTTGAGCCGTTTGGTCATACTCGCCGAACTGATTGGGCAGGCCCGCGTTGGGGTGAACGCTGATGGGAAACTCACAGCAGCCGGCCAACTCCTGCAGCCATGGACGCAGCTCGGCGGCGCCTAGGGCACAGTTCAAGCCGATGCTGATCGGATGCGCGTGACGCACCGAATTAACAAATGCCTCGACGGTCTGGCCCGACAGGGTGCGGCCACTGCCGTCGGTGATCGTGCCTGAAATCATGATGTCCAGGGTGCGGCCTAGGGACTCGCTCACTCGGTCGATGGCAAATAAGGCGGCTTTGCAGTTCAGGGTGTCGAAAATGGTTTCAACCATGATCACATCGGCGCCGCCACGAATCAGGGCGTGGGTGGCTTGTTCGTAGGTCTCGACCAACGCGTCGAAATAAATGCCCCGAAAGCCGGGGTCGTTCACGTCAGGGCTGATGCTGGCGGTGCGGTTGGTGGGGCCGAGGACTCCGGCGACGTAGCAGGGCCGGTTTTGCTCTTTGGCCACCTGATCCGCGGCCTGACGAGCTAATCGCGCGCCTTGCTCGTTCAGCTCGGTGACCCAGTCCTGCATGTCATAGTCGGCCATTGAGGGCGCGTTTGAGTTAAAGGTGTTGGTTTCAACGATGTCCGCACCGGCCCGCAAATAGGCCAAGTGGATGTCGCGGATGCTGTCCGGTTGGGTCAGGGTCAGCAGATCATTATTGCCTTGCAAGTCGCAGGACCAGTCCGCGAATTGGGTGCCGCGAAAATCAGATTCACTAAATTGGTGGCTCTGAATCATGGTTCCCATCGCTCCGTCGAGGAATACCATGCGGTTTTGAAGCAGTGTTTTGAGTGTCATCCGTCGTTCTCAGGGAAGTTACCCTGAAAAGACTAGAGGCAATTCGAATATAAAGAAACCTTTATATTGTTGAATCGTTATTCACTTTAGTTCTATGAGCGCGCTACCACCAGGGTGATGTCAGCGGATTGGCCTGGCAATTCGACGTGGTGATCAAGAGTCAGCCCAGCGGAGCGACACCAGGCGTCGATGCTGGCAGGCGCAATGCCCAGCGGCTGATCCTGGCCCTCGCCGGTAAAGGCCACAATCATCAGGCGTCCCCCCGGTCCCAACACCCGCGCCGCCTCGGCCACCACGGCCTCGGGCTGATCGGCCAGGTACAAGACTTGGTCAATGGTGACGGTGTCAAAACTGTTGTCGGCGAAGCGCATTTGATACATGTCGTCCTGACGCACGGTGCAGTGCGACAGTCCCAGGGTCGACAATTGCGTGCGCGCGACGTTGACCATTTTCCGACTCAGGTCGATGCCGGTGCCTCGCGTGCAATGGGGCCCTAAAATCGACAGCATTCGGCCGGTGCCGGTGGCGATGTCCAGTAATTCACCCAGGGGTTCCTGGGTCATCTCATGAATGACGGCCGCGGCAAAGGCCGCCTCGTCACCGTGCAATTCGTGTAACCGGCGCCATTCCGGGGCCTCTTCCTCGACGTAGTCCTCGGACAGTTTGGCCCGGGCCTCGCGGACATCATTCAAGCGTTGCTGATCCATCAGCAACTCGTTGTCCGACTCTGGGAAAAACCGAGCCAGGGCCGCGGCTAATTGATGCCCAGTGCCATCCAGTGGCACGCGATAATACACATGGTGTTGCTCGCGAAACCGTTCTAGCACGCCAGCGTCACATAGCAATTTTAGGTGGCGCGAGACCCGGGGCTGGGACTGGCTCAGGATGCGGACCAATTCGCTGACCGTAAGCTCGCCTTGAATCAGTAATCGAACCAGTCGCAGGCGAGTCGGTTCGGCGATGCTTTTTAGGGCATCGACCAGTTCAATTAAGTCCTGATAGGCGCTCAAGTGCGGCTCTCAGCGAACTGCTGCCAACGCCAAGCGTCGCTGCACATGGATTCCAGCGTATGGCGGGCTTGCCAGCCCAAGAATTCCTGCGCATGACGGGCGTCGGCAAAGCACGAGGCAATGTCGCCGGGGCGGCGCGGCGCGATCGAGTAGGGCACTGCTTGGCCACTGGCGGCCTCGAACGCTTTGACCATCTGCAGGACGCTGATGCCATTGCCGGTACCCAGATTGACGGCGTGGAAGCCCTCGGCCTCGGGTTGCTCCATGCGTTGCAGGGCGGCCAGGTGGCCCTGGGCCAGGTCGACCACGTGCAGGTAGTCGCGCACCCCAGTGCCGTCGGGGGTGTCGTAGTCATCGCCAAAGATGTTCAACCGCTCTAGCGAACCGCTGGCGACGCGTTGAATGAAGGGCATCAGGTTGTTGGGCAGTCCCTGGGGATCCTCGCCAATCAAGCCTGACGCGTGGGCGCCGACGGGGTTGAAGTAGCGCAGTGCGATGACTTGCGCCTCTGAATCGGCCGCCGCCCAGTCCTGCAGAATCCGTTCGATCACGTATTTGCTGGTGCCGTAGGGATTGGTGGTGCCGCCGGTCGGGGCATCTTCGGCAATGGGAAGTGTGGCCGGATCGCCGTACACCGTGGCAGACGAGCTGAACACCATGCGATGGCAGTCAAACTCGCGCATGGTCCGCAGCAGTTGCAGCGTGCCGACCACGTTGTTGTCGTAGTATTCCAGGGGCTTGTCGACCGATTCGCCGACCGACTTTAAGCCGGCCAGGTGCAGCACCGCGCTGGGGCGATGGGCCTGAAACGCCAACTCCAGCGCCCGGTGGTCGCGAATGTCGCCCTCGATAAAGATCGGCTGTTGGCCGGTGATCTGCTCGACTCGGGCCAGGGCGTCAGGACTGGCGTTGCACAGATTGTCCAGCACCACCGGGACCAGGCCTGCCTGCATCAGCTCGACCAAACAATGTGTGCCGATATAACCCGCGCCGCCGGTGATCAAAACCTTCATCGTGAAATTCCTTATCAATGATGCCTCAGCGTATCGAATGGTGCGCGCCGGTACCAGCCATTTGACGGGTGCTTAGCCGCACCGGGCCTGCTAATATGGCGCCGCATTTTTTCTTAGGAATCGACCGCGCATGACCAGTGCAGAAATCAGAACCGCATTTTTGGAGTACTTCCGCGAGCAGGGGCACGAGGTTTTACCTTCCAGCCCGCTGGTGCCCGGCAACGACCCGACCTTGCTGTTTACCAACGCTGGCATGGTGCAGTTCAAGGACACCTTTACCGGCGCGGAGACTCGCCCCTATCGTCGTGCCACGACCAGCCAGCGCTGCGTCCGTGCCGGCGGTAAGCACAACGACTTGGAAAACGTCGGTTACACCGCCCGCCACCATACTTTCTTCGAGATGCTGGGCAACTTCAGTTTCGGGGACTACTTCAAGCGCGATGCGATCCAGTTTGCTTGGCGGTTCTTGACAGAACGCCTAGGCCTGCCCGCCGAGCGGCTGTGGGTCACGGTGCACGAGGGCGACCAGGAAGCCGAGGACATCTGGCTTAACGAGATGGGCGTGAGCGCCGAGCGCTTCAGCCGATTGGGCGACAAAGACAACTTTTGGATGATGGGCGACACCGGCCCCTGCGGACCCTGTTCGGAAATCTTTTACGACCACGGCCCGGACGTTCCCGGTGGACCGCCGGGCTCGAAGGACGACGATCTGGATCGTTACATCGAGATCTGGAACCTAGTGTTTATGCAGTTTGAGCAGGCAGCCGACGGATCTCGCACGCCGCTGCCCAATCCCAGCATCGATACCGGCATGGGCTTGGAGCGTATTGCCGCGGTCATGCAGGGCGTGCATTCAAACTACGAGATCGACTTGTTCCAGGCCTTGCTGGCCTCGGCCCGCCAGGTGACCGGCACGGAGTTGGCGGAAAGCCATAGCCTGCAGGTGTTGGCGGACCACATCCGTTCCTGCGCTTTTATGATCGTTGATGGCGTGTTGCCCTCGAACGAGGGGCGCGGTTATGTCTTGCGCCGGATCATCCGTCGCGCTGTGCGTCACGGCAATAAGCTGGGCGCCCAGGGCACGTTTTTCCACAAAATGGTTGGCGAGTTGGTCCAGCAAATGGGACAGGCCTACCCCGAGTTGGTCGCCAAGCAGGGCGAAGTTGAACGCGTCCTATTAAACGAAGAAGAGCAGTTCATCCGCACGCTGGACGCAGGTATGCGGGTGCTCGAGGACGCCATTGCGGCGCTCGGCGACTCGACCTTGCCCGGGGATGTGATCTTCCGGCTGTACGACACCCACGGATTCCCTGTCGATTTGACCGCGGACATCGCCCGGGAGCGTGACCTGGAATTGGACATGCCTGGGTTCGAGCAGGCCATGGAGCGCCAGCGGGCTCAATCCCGCTCTTCCGGCGGGTTTGCCGGCGACCTGACCTTGGACGTGCCCGGTACCACCGAGTTTATGGGCTATGCCGAGCTGGACGTGACGGCCCAGGTGTTGGGGGTCGCGGTCGAGCAAAACTTGGTTCAAGGCGCCACCGCCGGGACCGAGGTCGGGGTAATTTTGAACCAGACCAGCTTTTATGCCGAGTCCGGCGGTCAGGTCGGTGACTACGGCCAACTGGTGGGCCAGGGCGTGGTGGTGGACATTGTGGACTGCCGTAAAAACGGCCGGCACCACTTGCACATTGGCCGGGTCACCGAGGGTTCGTTGACTCAGGGTATGACGCTTCAGGCGCGGGTCATGGGCGCACGTCGCCAAGCCACGGCCCTGAACCACTCGGCCACCCATTTATTGCACGAGGCCCTGCGCCGGATTCTGGGCCCGCACGTCG
>CALKMT010000071.1 GCA_938091715.1 uncultured Litorivicinus sp. | reverse complement strand
CGCTTGTCGATCAGTGGATCCAGCGAGCAGCGATGCCACTGGCGCAATCAGCACTGGCGGCCCACGCGTTGTTAGAGCTTGATGCCGTCGTGATTGATGGCGCCATGCCTGTCTGGGTTCGCGAGTCATTGATTGACCAGGTTAATCAGGCCATGGGTCAGATGAGCAAAGAAGGTTTGACGGACCTGCCTGTACTCCCAGGCACGGTCGGGGCTCGTGCCCGAGTGATGGGTGGGGCGGCACTGCCAGTGCTCGCATCCTTTGCGCCGCATAGTAATGCCTTACTCAAGCGGGCCTGACTTAGGATAGGCCATCGATTCATGACCGTCTGGCAATGCTGTTTTTCCGTTCGTTGAAAACTTTCCGCAATAAATTCTTGTTAACGTTCCCACACCAAAAAGTAGGGAATAAACATGAATAACAACGCTTGGCTGCAGCTGGTGGGACTGTCCGTTGTCTGGGGCGCCTCGTACTTTTTTATTGAGTTAATGCTGGTTGATCTGGAACCCTTTACAGCGATGTGGATTCGCTTTGCTGTTGGGTTGGTTGGCCTGATCGCCATTTGTATCGCAACGGGCCAATCGATGAGCCCGATCGGCAGCAAGGCGGTGGACTACGCGATAACGGGCCTGCTCATTTCTGCGGCGCCCTTTGCGTTGATCGCCTGGGGCCAGCAGTTCATCACCGGCAGCCTGACCAGTATTCTGATGGCACTTTCGCCCATCGTGACCATGGTCGTTGCGCAATTTCTGACCACCGATGAGCGGTTGACCCCGCAAAAGATCGTCGGTGGCGCCTTGGGCTTTGCCGGCGTGCTGATCCTAATGGTGCCTGACCTTGCAAATCAGTCGCTGTCGCTGGTGGGCCAACTGGCCGTCCTTGGCGCAACCTTGTGTTTTGCCTTTGGCACCATTTACGCCAAGCGGCTGCAGGGCACGGCACCCATGGTCAACGCCACCGGGCAGGTACTGTTTGCCGTTCTATGGCTTACGCCGCTTAGCCTGATCATGGAATCGCCGTTTGCCACTGACGCCTTCAGTTCGACCACCCTTTGGGCGTCGCTGGCGATTGGCCTTTTGTCGACCACCCTGGGCTTCGTGTTTTTCTACAATGTGTTGCGATCCGGCGGCGCATCGAACGTGCTGCTGGTGTCTTTCCTGGTGCCCATTTCTGCGTCGATTCTGGGCGTCGTGTTCTTGGCAGAGCCGCTTCCGATGACCTCGATCGCAGCCTATGTGACGGTGTTGATCGCCTTGTTAGTCATTGATGGGCGTGTATTAAAGCGGTTCTCGGCGAAAACGGCCTAACGGCAGGCGCCGGCGTGTTTAACGGGTGCGTCGACCGCTCGATGCACTGCCTCGCCCCGGGCCGCCCCGGGGATTCGTGTTTTTCCGTGCCGCGCCGCGCTTCCCGCCTTTGTCCGCAGGCTTGCCGCTTGAATTTCGCGCAGGCGGCCGGCCTTTGGGCTTTTTAGTGTCAGATTTTCCACCACCGCTCCGGTCAGAGTTCGCCTGTCTTGCCTGACCTGGGCCTGATTTGGAGCGCGCGGGGCGGCGTGACTTACGTGTGCCGGGTTTTGCCTCGGAGGAGGAGTCTTCGACGGCACTCAGAAGGGCCGACAGTTCTTTTTCCGTCAGGTCCCGCCACTCGCCAACCGGCAGTCCCTTTAGGCCGATATTCATAATCCGAGTGCGTTCAAGTTTGACGACGTCGTATCCAAAGTATTCACACATGCGGCGAATCTGGCGGTTCAAGCCCTGGACCAGGGTGATACTGAACACATGGGATCCGACCTTTTCGACCGGGCACTTCTTGGTTTTGGTCCCCAGGATAGGTACACCGCCCGCCATGCCGTCGATAAAGGCCGGGGTGACGGGCTTGTTGACCGTAACGACGTACTCTTTTTCGTGATCGTTGCCGGCGCGCAACACCTTGTTGACTAGATCGCCATTGTTGGTCAGGAAGATCAGTCCTTGGGACTCTTTGTCCAGACGCCCAATCGGGAAAATGCGGACGCCGTGATTGACGAAATCCACGATGTTTTGGGGCTTTTTTTCGGTGGTGCTTTCAATACCCACGGGCTTGTTCAGCGCAATTAGAACAAAGTGTTCCTCTTCCATGGGATCGATCAGTTGGCCATTTACACGGACTTGATCGCCGGGTTTGACCGGATCACCGACTTGGGCGCGCTTGCCGTTGATGTACACATTGCCCTGTTCGATAAAGCGGTCGGCCTCACGGCGCGAGCAAATGCCGCTTTCACTAATGAATTTATTGAGCCGTTTGGCGGATGCCGTAAACATGAAGAGAACTACCTGACCGATGTGTCAGCGGATTGTAATGTAAACACCCAACCGGTTCGTGGAAAATCATGTTCGGATGGTTTTAATGGTGGTTCATCAGGTTCTAGCTGCGTCGGTTTCAGATAACCGTTGAATGATCGGACAGGTCGGAGAGGCATCGCCAGGGCAGTGATCGACCCATTGGGTCAGGCTGTCGCGCAACATGTGAAGTTGCTCAAGCTGGGCGTCGAGCTGGGACAGTTTCTGCTGGGCTAGCTTTTTCACGTCGGCGCTCGCACGACCGGGATTCCGGTATAACTCCAGCAACTGGCGGCATTCTTCTAGGCTGAATCCCATGGCACGGGAATGTGCCAGAAAGCTCAGGTCTTTTAGTTGCTGTGCGCCATATTCCCGGTAACCATTGGGCCGACGTTCGGGCACGACTAGGCCGACAGACTCGTAATGGCGCAGTGCTTTGGTTGTCAACTGACAAGTTTGTGCGGCGTCTGAAATGTTCATACCGCAAAGCTTGACCCTGCCCTAACGTCAAGGTCAACAGTTAGTGCATGAGTAATCAGTATCTGTTGCATATCGACAACCTAACCTGCGGGGGCTGTGTGGGCAGGGCCGAGCGTGCGGTCCAGCCGATTCCCGGTGTCGCTGAATTTACGGTTAACCTCGCTACACACCAAGCGGAGTTGGTGTTGGACGACCCCCATGCCTATGCCGACGTGATGGGGCGCTTGGCAGCGGCAGGTTATCCCGCAGTTGACCCTCCGGAGGACCCTGTCGCCGAGGACCAACGTCTGCATCAACAGTTGGGTCGGCGATGGAAACAAGCTGCCCTGATCAGCGCGCCTTTAGTTCTGATTGAGATGACTCGCCACCTGGCGCCCGGCTTACCGCTAATACCTGAGCGTTGGGAGGGTGCATGGCAAACGTTGCAATTTTTGCTCGCCCTCACTGTTCTCGCGGGTCCGGCCCGATTCTTGATCCGTGATGGGGCCTTGGCGCTCAAGCGGTTTAGTCCGGACATGAATGCTTTGTTGTTGCTCGGCACGGGGTCGGCATTTTTGTTCTCAACCGGTGTTTGGTGGCTGCAGCAACCATACGGTCTGTACTTCGAAGCATCGGCTGTCATTTGCACCCTGGTTTTGCTCGGTCGCTGGCTGGAGCAGGGCGCTAAATCACGCACCGGCAATGCCATTCGCTCGCTATTGGCGCTCACCCCAGACTGGGTCAGAGTCGAGCGCGACAACGTTTGGCAACAGGTTCCACTGAACTCAATTCAGGCCGGCGAGCGTATCCGAGTGTTGCCCGGTGAGTCTCTGGCCGCTGACGGCATATTGGAAACCCCCGGATGGTTAGATGAGAGTTTGTTGACCGGCGAGTCAAAACACCAAAACAGGGCGGTCGGCGATCCGGTAGTGGGCGGCTCATTGAACGCGGGCACTGGCGAGCTGATATTCCAAGCCACCGCGACCGGACAGGAAACTGCCCTGGCAGCAATCGTTGCTATGGTCGCGCGCGCCCAGGGCGCTCAGTTGCCGGTTCAAGCGTTGATTAACCGGGTGACGTATTACTTTGTACCTGCTGTCTTAGTGCTTGCGCTGGCTACCTTTGTGGCCTGGTTATTCCTTGCAGGATTTGAAGTGGCAATGGTCAATGCCGTCTCAGTGCTGATTATTGCTTGCCCCTGTGCGATGGGCTTGGCGACCCCGACCAGCATTACCGTGGGAATGGGACGTGCGGCAGCCAGTGGAATCTTATTTCGACGTGGGCAGGCC
>CALKMT010000070.1 GCA_938091715.1 uncultured Litorivicinus sp. | reverse complement strand
CGAGCCGCCTGGCAACGGGCCAACCAGCAGTCCCGATGGCAGTTGATCACCATCAACCCAACCCTGGTCGTCGGCCCCTCGCTGGGCTCAAATCCAACCAGCGAAAGTTTCGAGCTGGTGCGCCAAATGGGCGCCGGCGACTTAAAAACCGGTGCGCCTCGCTGGGGCATGGGGCTGGTTGACGTGCGGGATGTCGCCGAGGCGCATGTACAGGCGGCGGTCTGCCCTGCGGCCAACGGTCGTTATCTGTGCAATGCCCAGGACAGCGAGCTGTTCGAAATCGCCAACGCCCTGCGCACCCTGGCGCCGAGCTCGGTTCTGCCCAAATATCGCTTGCCCACTTGGCTGGTGTGGTTGGTGGGCCCGATGATCGATCCTGTGATGACACGCCGGGTGATACGTCGCAATATTGGCCATCCGTTTCGATCCAACACGCAAAAAATTCGAAACGATTTAAACCTTAGCTTCCGCGACGTGACCCCGGGCATTCGCGAGATGTACCAACAACTCGAACAAGAAGGCGCTTTTTCCCCATGATGCTAAAACGTGAACAGGCCTATGTGGCAGGTGAATGGATCGACGGATCCGACTGGATTCAGGTCACTAACCCGGCCACCGGCGAGACCGTCGGTCGGGTGCCTGCGTTGGGCGCAAACGAAACGCGCCGCGCCATCAAAGCCGCCGACCAAGCTCAGCCTGCTTGGGCCGCGAAGACCGCCAAGGAACGCGCTGGCGTGTTACGCCGCTGGTTTGAATTGATGACCGAGCACGCCGACGCCCTGGCCGAATTGATGACCACAGAACAGGGCAAGCCGTTGGCCGAAGCCCGGGGCGAGGTGGCCTACGCCGCCAGTTTTGCCGAGTGGTTTGCCGAGGAGGCCAAGCGGGTTTATGGCCACACCATTCCGGCGCATAAAACCGATGCCCGAATCGTTGTCCAACAGCAACCCGTTGGCGTCGTGGGCGCCATCACCCCATGGAATTTCCCCCTGGCCATGATCACCCGAAAGGCCGCCCCTGCCCTGGCAGCCGGCTGTGCGGTGGTCATCAAGCCCAGCGAGCTCACGCCCTTCAGCGCCCTGGCCATGATGGTGCTGGCCGAAGCCGCCGGGGTACCCCCGGGGCTGATGTCGGTGGTGACTGGCTATCCCACAGAGATTGGCAGCGAGCTAACCAGCAACCCGACGGTTCGCAAAATCACCTTTACCGGCTCAACCCGGGTCGGCAAGTTGCTGATGCAGCAATCCAGCCAGCACATCAAACGCCTATCCCTAGAGCTAGGTGGCAATGCGCCCTTTATCGTATTTGAGGATGCCGATCTGGACGCCGCGGTGGCCGGCGCCATGGCCTCGAAGTTTCGTAACGCCGGGCAAACCTGCGTGTGCGCCAACCGTTTTTACGTACATGACGCGGTGTATGACGCTTTTATGGAGAAATTCGCCGCAGCCATTGGCGATTTAACCGTCGGCAATGGAATGGACGCCGGCGTGACCCAAGGCCCGCTGATCTCAGAGGCGGCGCTGGACAAGGTCCAGGCCCACGTTGCCGATGCGATCGAACGGGGTGGACGACTGGTATTGGGCGGGCAACCCCATTCCTTGGGCGGGACGTTCTTCCAGCCCACCCTGATTGCGGACCTGGCAACCGACGCCCAACTGTGCTGCGAGGAAACCTTTGGCCCGGTGGCCGGCGTCATGCGATTTAACGACGAGGACGAGGTCATCCGCTTGGCCAATGATGCCTCGGTCGGCCTGGCCGGGTACTTCTATTCCCGAGATCTAAGCCGGGTCTGGCGCGTTGCCGAGGCCCTAGAGGTCGGCATCGTTGGCGTCAACGAAGGCATTATCTCGACCGAGGCTGCGCCCTTTGGCGGGGTCAAGGAATCGGGTTTGGGGCGTGAAGGATCCAGCCTAGGCATCGAGGAATACCTGGAAACCAAGTACATCCTGATGGGCGGCATTTAACCCGTACCAGAAGTACGGCAATTTTCACGCCCTGACCTACACTTTCAGGCGTGAAAAAAGAACTCCGCGAAGTGGCGCTGGACGCCGAACTGACCTTATCCGACGGCACCCCGGTTCGGCTGGGCTTGCCCGCGCCGCCGGCCCCAGCTCGAAGCTCGAAGTGGCCCTGGTTGTTATTGGCAGCGCTTCTGGGCTATGGCCTGTGGTTCAGCCAACAGCCCTGGCTATTTATCGACGGCCCCCGGGTGGTCTCGGGGGATCCCCAGGGCATACAACCCCTGCTGTGCGAGCGCTTGATTGCCGATCTGCAACCGGGCTTGGACAGCACGCAATCTTGGCTGCCACCGCTGGACAACATCCGCCGGGACAGCCGCTGCCTGAACGCAAAACCGACCTTGGAAACCCTGACCGCCCAAGCCCTGGCCTTTGTTGGCGTGCCGACCGAGCGCTTGGCGCTAGACGCAATTCAAACCCCCGAGGGCTGGGCATTGCAGGCCTCGCTAGGGCCAATGCAGGACCGTTTGACGATCGAATCCAGCCAGGCCCTAGCGCTAATTGAGCCCTTGCGCCAACTGACCCTCAATGTGCTGGACCCTCGGATCGCGGCACAACGCCATGTGTTGGATAGCCAACCTGAACTGGCACTGCAGACCCTGGCCGACCGTCAGGGCCCGATTGCCGATTTGACCCGCGCTCGTGCACTGCGAGACCTGGGGCGATTGGATCAGGCTTGGATGCTGTACGAGAAACACAGCACCGGCACGCACGCCGGGCTGGCACAACTGGCCCTGGCCGAGCTGGCCGCGACCCGGGGACAGCCAGAAATGGCTCATCGATGGCTGGCTCAGGCCAGCGACGCCCCAATCACCCTTAGAATTGAAATGGCCCTGCAGTTAGGGCGTTTGGAGTGGGCTCGGGATTGGCTAAGCCAGTTGTCAGGCGACACCGCACTGCCCTACCGGGCCCGCCTGATGCAAGCGCAGGGCCAGTGGCTGCAGGCCACACAAACCTTTAGTCAAATCCCCGCCCAGAGCCTGACCGATCAGGATCGCATTCTGTGGGCCAACGCCTTGGAACAGCTGGGGCAGTATCCCCGAGCGATGCAACTGCTGAGTCAATTGCCCCCAGAGCAAGCCCCACTGGCCATGGCCAAACTGGAATTTCATCAGGGCGAGGTCGAGCAGGCTTTGGCCGCCTTGGAATCTCTAAACAGTGCTGCCGCCCGGGAGCTGCTGGTGACCTGGTTGCTCTGGGACCGCCAACTAGATCGTGCCGAGGTTCACCTGAACCTGATGTCGCCCAGCGATGCCCACTCCGGACTGACTGTTCAGTGGCAACTGGCCAAGGGCCAAACGAGCCAGGCTCAACAGACCGCCGAGGCCATTCAAAACCCCGGCTTACGGGCCTGGCACCTGGCCCTCGCGGCGCTAAAAACCGGCGACACCGCGGCCATTCAGGAACAGTTTCAGACGCTGGCCCCCTTGGATTCCGATCGCGCCAACTATGTCGGCGCTCGTTTGAATTTACTCGGCGGCCACCGTCAGGCCGCCCAGCAGTCCCTGGACAGCATGGGGCAGGACCCAGAGCTGGTGCGTGAAATCACCGCAGCTGTTAAAGCTGTTGTAGACATCCCGGTGATACCCAAGCTCACACCCAACACAGATGATATTGCAGGCATCGCGCAAGCCGCTATCGAAGGCGGCGCCGATGGCCTGTGTGCAATCAACACCGTAGGCCCTGGCTACACCTCAGCCCATGGCCACCCCGTGCTGAGCAACGGCTCTGGCGGCATGTCCGGCAAGGGTGTGCT
>CALKMT010000069.1 GCA_938091715.1 uncultured Litorivicinus sp. | reverse complement strand
CGACCAGCTTTTGCTGTTGTTCAGTATGAGCGGACATGTATCCCGCGGCCGGCGATGCACTGGCGTCGCGGCCTGCATAACGCAGGAACAGGCTCGGCTTGTGCGCCCACAGGGCTCGTAACATGTGATGCTGGCTTGAATACCAAGCGCCCTGGTTCATGGGCTCTTCTTGGCACCAAATGACCTCTTCCAATTCCGTATACGGGGCCAGAGCTGCGCTCAGGTCCTCATGGGGGAACGGATACAACTGCTCGATCCGGAAGATTGCTCGATCCGTCAGTCCAAGCTCGTCGCGACGGGCCACCAAGTCGTAATAAACCTTGCCCGAGCACAGCACGATCTTCTTGACCTGCGTCGGATCCAGATCGGCGACTTCGGGAATCACGGTCTGGAAACTGCCGTTGGCCAATTCGTCCAAGGTGCTGACCGCTTCTTTCTTGCGCAGCAAGGACTTGGGCGACATCACAATCAGGGGCTTACGCAAGGGGCGCAAGGCCTGACGGCGCAACATGTGGAAGACCTGGGCCGGCGTGGTCGGAACACAAACCTGAACGTTGTGCTCGGCACACAATTGTAGGAATCGTTCCAGACGGGCGCTGGAGTGTTCTGGGCCCTGCCCTTCATAGCCGTGCGGCAACAACATGGTCAGGCCGCACAAACGGCCCCATTTGACTTCGCCTGAGGTAATGAACTGGTCAATGACCACCTGGGCTCCGTTCGCAAAATCGCCAAATTGCGCTTCCCACACCACCAAGGATTTGGGGTCGGTGGTCGCATAGCCGTATTCAAACGCCAGTACGGCTTCTTCGGACAAGAACGAATCGTACATTTCACAAGCCGGCTGTCCGTCGAACAGATGATTCAGCGAGTTGTACGCCTGACCGGTCTTTTGGTCATGGACCACGGCATGTCGGTGCGAGAAAGTTCCGCGACCCACGTCCTGTCCGGTGAAACGAATGGGATGGCCTGACTCAAGCAAGGTGCCGTAGGCCAGCGTTTCCGCAAAGCCCCAGTTGACCGGCAGTGCGCCCGCCGCCATTTTCTTTCGGTCGTCATACAGCTTGTTGACCTGACGCTGCAAGGTAAAACCTTCGGGCACCTCGGCCAGCTGCGTGCCGATACGCTTGAGCACGTCCATCTCGCAACGGGTGTCGTACTCGGCAGTCCACTGGTGGCCCAGATACGGCGTCCAATCCACGAACAGGGCCTCGTTGGGCTCGAGTACCAGGGAATTGGCCACGTGCTTGCCGTTTTCCAGCGCGTCACGGTAATCGTTGGCCAGCTTGTCAGCAGCGGCTTGGTCGATCACGGTTTCGCTGATCAGTTGATCGGCATACTGCTTGCGCGTGCTGGGATGATTTTTGATGACACTGTACATCAGCGGCTGAGTTGCGCTCGGCTCGTCCGCTTCGTTGTGGCCGCGGCGGCGATAGCAGACCAGGTCAATGACCACGTCCCTCTTGAACCGATAGCGATAATCGGTGGCCAGCTGCGAAACAAACATTACCGCTTCGGCATCGTCACCGTTAACGTGGAAGATCGGTGCATCGATCATCTTGGCCACGTCGGTGCAGTATTCGGTTGAGCGCGTGTCCTCGGGATTCGAGGTGGTAAAGCCCACTTGGTTATTGACCACGATGTGGAGGGTGCCACCGGTCTTGTAGGCACGGGTCTGGCTGGCCTGGAAGGTTTCCAGCACGACACCCTGACCCGAGAACGCCGAGTCACCGTGCAAGGAAATCGGCAAGACCATTTCGCGGTTTACATCACCCCGGCGGTCTTGGCGGGCGCGCACGCTGCCCTCGACCACAGGAGAGACGATTTCGAGGTGCGAGGGGTTGAACGCCATCGCTAGGTGGCACTCGCCGCCGGGCGTCATCACGTTTGAGCTAAAGCCCTGGTGGTACTTCACGTCACCTTGCCCGGTGTACTCGACTTTGCCGTCGAACTCGTCGAACAAATCGCTGGGGCTCTTGCCCAGAATGTTGATCAGCATGTTCAGGCGGCCACGGTGCGGCATACCGATGACCACTTCCTTGGCGCCTTTGCTGCCCGAGCGCTGAATAATCTCGTCAACCATCGGGATCATCGACTCGCCGCCTTCTAGGCCGAATCGTTTAACACCGGGGTAACGCGACGCCAGGTAATTCTCCATACCCTCGGCCGCGGTCAGGCGCTCAAGGACATGCTTTTTGGTTTCGGGGCTGTAATCCGGGCGACCACGGACCGATTCCATACGTTCTTGGATCCACAGACGCTCTTCGGTGTTCACGATGTGCATGAACTCGGCGCCAATGCTTGCGCAATAGGTGGATTCCAAGTTGCTAACCAGATCGCCCAACTTGATCTGTTCGATGCCCATGGTGTTGGAGGCAATATTGAACGTGGTGTCAAAGTCCGACTTGGTCAGCTCAAAAAAGCTGAGCTCTAAGTCTGGCACCTGGGCACGGTGCATCAACCCCAAGGGGTCTAATTTGGCTTTTTGGTGACCGCGGGTGCGATACGCCTGCATCAGGCGGATGACCCGAACTTGCTTACGGTCATGTTCACTAGACACGGCGTTGGGCGACTGGGCCACGGCGCGATGGCTGTTTTGCGCGGACAACAGGAATTGCTCGCGTACGGTGCGGTGTGAGTAATCCGATCCAATGTGACCGTCTACACTGGGCAGACCGTCGAAGAAGCTACGCCATTCCTCGGATACCGACGAAGGATTGGATAAGTAGCTTTCATATAAATCATCGACAAAAGCAAGGTTGCCGCCGGCCAAATGGCCAGACGCCCAAAGTTGCTCTAGCGAGCTTTCAGACATGAGGGTTTCTCCCATCGATTCGGGAGAGACAATCTTGGTCAGCGTCCACTGCGTGGCATATCCCGAACCGCGTCAGCCGAAGCTGACAAACTTTATTTCATTCGCACCGAAGTGCTACCCGGTTAGCCATTCCTTGTGCACCCGCGTACGGGTTGGCTATTGCAATAAGGGGCCCGAAGGCCCCCAAGGTCGATGTTAGGTCGCTTGCGACAGCAACATTTCCCGAATGTGACCGATCGCGCGTGTGGGGTTCAATCCTTTAGGGCACACGGTGACACAGTTCATAATTCCGCGGCAGCGGAACACACTGAAGGGATCGTCTAGGTTGGCCAGACGCTCTTCGGTGGCGGTGTCGCGGCTGTCCGCCAAAAAGCGATACGCCTGAAGCAAACCGGCTGGGCCGATAAACTTGTCGGGGTTCCACCAGAACGACGGGCAAGACGTTGAGCAGCAGGCGCACAAGATGCACTCGTACAGCCCATCAAGCTTGGCGCGCTCTTCCGGTGACTGCAGGCGCTCACGGCTGCCGGTCGGTGCTTCGTTTTGCAAGAACGGCTTGATCTTCTGGTATTGGTTGTAGAACAGGCTCATGTCCACAACCAAGTCCCGTACTACGGGCAAGCCAGGCAACGGACGCACGACCAGAGTATCCCCAGAGCCGACGGCTTCGGATACCGGCGTGATACACGCCAAGCCATTCTTGCCGTTCATGTTCATCCCGTCGCTGCCGCAAACACCTTCGCGGCACGAGCGGCGGTATGCCACGCTTGAATCTTTTTCCTTGATCAGATTGAGCACGTCCAAGACCATCAAGTCCTTGCCCTGGGGCAACTCGACCTGTACGTCTTGCATATACGGCTCACGGTCCGTTTCGGGGTTGTAACGATAAACGCTCACTAACATTTTATATCCCCTTTTTAGTAAGTACGAACGGCAGGTTGGAACGCGTCCATGCCCTTGGGCTGGAAGTTCACCTGACGCTTGCGCAGTGATTTGGTGGCCGGATCAAAGATCGAGTGACACAACCAATGCTCGTCATCACGATCCGGGAAGTCGCTGCGGCTGTGTGCGCCACGGCTTTCGGTCCGCTCATCCGCTGCAATAGCGGTGGCTTCTGCCACTTCGAACAAGTTCTGCAGCTCCAGTGCTTCAATACGTGCCGTGTTAAACGCATTTGACTTGTCTGACAGATAGACATTCTCGACCCGCGGACGCAAGGCTTCAAGCTCAGCACGGCCTTTCTTCATGTACTCGCCATCACGGAACACACCGAAGTAGTTCTGCATGATGGTCTGAAGCTCTTTACGCAGGACCGAAGCATCGTCACCGGACTCAGAGCCGTTGACCTTGTTCAGGCGCTCCATGGCACGCTGGATATCGTCGTCAGACACCGGAATGTCTTCCATGCCCTGGCCCAGGCGGTCTTCAATGTACAGACCGGCCGCGCGGCCAAAGACCACCAAATCTAGCAAGCTGTTACCACCGAGGCGGTTGGCACCGTGTACCGATACACAGGCGACCTCACCACAGGCAAACAAGCCATCAACAATGCTCTCGTTGCCGTTCGCATCCTGTGCGATTGCCTGACCATGAATGTTAGTCGGCACACCGCCCATCATGTAATGGCAGGTCGGCACCACCGGGATCGGTGCAACCGCAGGATCCACGTGGGCAAAAGTTTTCGAAAGCTCAGAGATGCCCGGCAGACGCTCGTCCAGCAATTCCTTGCCCAAGTGATCCAATTTCAGGAACACGTGATCCCCGTCCGGTCCAGCACCACGGCCTTCTAGGATTTCGGTCATCATTGAGCGTGCAACCACGTCGCGACCGGCCAAGTCTTTGGCGTTGGGCGCGTAGCGCTCCATGAAACGCTCGCCGTCCTTGTTGATCAGATAGCCGCCCTCGCCTCGGCAACCTTCGGTTACCAGCGTACCCGCACCGTGAATACCGGTCGGGTGGAACTGCCACATTTCCATGTCCTGACAAGGCACGCCGGCACGCAGTGCCATGCCAATACCGTCACCAGTATTGATGTGTGCGTTGGTGGTAGAGGCATAGATACGCCCAGCACCGCCAGTCGCCAAGACAGTAGCCTTGGCCTTGATCATAACCACTTCACCGGTTTCGATTTCCATCGCGATCAATCCCGCGATAGCACCGGCATCGTTCTTGACTAGATCAACCGCGAACCATTCGTTCAGGAAGACCGTATTGTTCTTAACGTTGTTTTGATACAGCGTGTGCAACAAGGCGTGGCCGGTTCGGTCCGCCGCCGCACAGGTTCGGGCCGCTTGACCGCCCTTGCCGAAATCCTTGGATTGACCGCCAAACGGACGCTGATAGATACGACCATTTTCAGTACGGCTAAAAGGAAGACCCATGTGCTCTAGCTCGAAAACCGCCTCGGGGCCGACTGAACACATGTATTCAATGGCGTCTTGGTCACCGATGTAATCCGAACCCTTGACGGTGTCGTACATGTGCCAACGCCAATCGTCATTCGGATCGGAGCTCGCAATGGCGCACGTGATGCCGCCCTGTGCCGACACGGTATGTGAACGAGTCGGGAAAACTTTGGTGATGTTTGCTGTCTTGTAACCTGACTGGGCCAACTGCAGAGACGCACGCAGACCCGCTCCGCCGCCACCCACAATGACCGCGTCAAACTTCATTTCGCGTAGTTTGCTCATATTCAATTAATTCCCAAACAAAATCGCGACACCCCAGACGAGGTATCCGAACAAGATCAGTGCAATCGCAACGATCGCTGAGTAGCGAACGCCCACGGGCTTGATGTAGTCCGTTACCACAGTCCACATGCCGATCCATGCATGGGCAACAAACGCCAGGACTGCCAAAAGGCTAAAGATTTGCATCGGCAGAGCACTGAACAGGGACTGCCAAGAAGCAGCGTCCACGTCATTCAAAAGCAAATAACCAACGATGAAAACGGTGTAGAGCGCAAGAATAACGGCCGAGGCGCGCTGAAAAATCCAGTCTGAAACGCCGTTGCGGCTGTAGCCGGTGACTTTGGTTACCATACCCAGACCCCCGCCAGTACAACAATGATGACACCCGACGCCAAGGTGAACTTGGCCGCGCCCGGCGCGGTTTCGAGGGTTTCAAAATGACCCAGGTCCATGGCCAGGTGCTTAAGGCCTGCCACGAAGTGGTATCCCAACACGCTGACAAATCCCCATAGGCAAAAGGCCACCAAGAAATTGTCCGTGGCCGCCATGGCCGCTGCGAAGCCTTCTTCTCCCTGAAGAGACATACCCAAGAGTGCCATTACAACAAAAGCACCGAGGAACATAATCACACCGGTCACGCGGTGGATAATTGAAGAGATCGCCATGATCGGGAATCGGATCGTTTTAAGATCCAAATTCACGGGCCGGCTTTGAGACATCGCCATTTAGATGGACTCCTGCCATAGGTTCGAGGAACAAAAATTTTCAAGCGCCCAAAGTATAGAGTCGCCTTATTCCCGATTCAAACGATTTGCTAGGTCTCTTATACCCAAATAGTCGAATACGGGACTTAATGTGTAGGACCGTAACATTTCTAGCCTACGCACGCAGAACCTAGGTTTGACCCGCAGCGGCCCGTGGAACCATGCGAATGAACACATAACAAACCGGTCTCAACGGACCGAGTTGCAACCCTCGTAGGAATTGACTTCCGGCGCTCTGCCCCTATTCTTGCCGGGCTTGTGTTCGTACAGTACAGCCACCCAGATGCTCAAAAAGCGTCCGTGGGCCGGGCTGTATGCAACCTCATCAGAAGGATAGGAGCCACTGTTTATGGCCGAGAAAACCGCAACACTTAACCTACCCGACGGACAAACCGTCGAATTGCCCATACGTTCTGGCACGGTAGGCCCTGACGTTGTTGACGTCGCCCCGCTAGCAAAAGCAGGCATGTTCACCTTTGATCCCGGATTCGTGGCCACCGCCTCAACCGAATCAAAAATCACTTACATCGACGGCACGGCCGGCGTTTTGCTGCACCGCGGCTACACCATCCAAGACTTAGCCGGCAAGAGTGACTATCTCGAAGTTTGCTACCTGCTGTACTACGGCTATTTGCCTAACGCCGAACAGAAAGCTGAGTTCGTGACCACCATCAAGAATCACACCATGGTCCACGAGTCCTTGGCGGCGTTCTTTGATGGCTTCCACCATAATGCCCACCCCATGGCAATGATGTGTGGTGCAGTCGGCGCACTGTCGGCGTTTTACCACGACGTTATGGACATCCGTGACGAGCGGGATCGCGAGATTGCTGCTCACCGCCTGGTCGCTAAAATGCCGACTCTGGCAGCCATGTGTTACAAGCACTCACTGGGTCAGCCCTTTATGTACCCGCGCAACGATCTCGATTACGCGTCCAACTTTTTGTACATGATGTTCGGCACCCCTTGCGAGCAGTACGAGCCCAATCCCGCCGTTGCCCGGGCCATGGACCGCATCTTCACCTTGCACGCAGACCATGAGCAGAACGCATCGACCTCGACCGTCCGCTTGGCGGGTTCGTCGGGCGCCAATCCCTTTGCTTGTATCTCGGCAGGTATCGCTGCGTTGTGGGGCCCCGCTCATGGCGGCGCCAACGAAGCCGTCCTGGACATGCTGCAGGAAATTGGCGACGAAAGCCGGATCGAAGAGTTTGTAGCTCGGGCCAAGGATCCGAACGATCCCTTCCGCCTGATGGGCTTTGGCCACCGGGTCTACCGCAACATGGACCCCCGCGCAGCGGTACTCAAAGAGTCTTGCGACGAAGTTCTAAAAGAGCTGGGTGTCGAAGACGAGCCGTTGTTGCGCATCGCTCGCCGTTTGGAAGAAATCGCTCTGAGCGACGAATACTTTGTCTCACGTAAGTTGTTCCCGAACGTGGACTTCTATTCGGGCATTATCCTGAAAGCCATTGGCATCCCGACCAGCATGTTCACCGTGATCTTTGCGTTGTCACGCACCATCGGTTGGATCAGCCACTGGCACGAGATGATCTCGAGCCCGCACAAGATCGGCCGTCCTCGTCAGTTGTACACCGGCGAAGACCAGCGCGATTTTACACCGGTTGAAAAGCGCTAAGCGCAACTCAACTAACAGGGGGCGGTTTTTACCGCCCTTTTTTTCGTCCCAAGGATGCCAATGCCCCTGTCCATCTGGTTGATCGTCGGCCTCATCACGTCGATCAACTTTTTCAACATTATCGATTTCATGGTGGTCATGCCGATGGGGCCCGACTTCGCCCTGGCCTTTGGTGCGCCTATGGATCAAGTGCCCTTTGTAGGCTCGGCCTACATCTTGACTGCCTCGGTGGTGGCTTTCTTTAGTGCACGATTTTTGGACCGTTTTGAGCGGCGTAAATTGCTGGCCGGTGTCCTGCTGGGCTTGGCGATCGCCGAGGCTCTGGCGACCCTGTCGTGGAGCTTTAACGCCCTACTTGGGTTTCGGGCCTTGGCCGGCGTATTCGGTGGTTTGGCGACCTCGCTGTCGATGGCCGTCATAGCTGAAGTGGTGCCCGGACATTACCGCGGGCGCGCCATGGGCATGACCGGCTCGGCCTTCGCCCTGTCATCAATCTTGGGAGTCCCGGCGGGTCTGTATCTGGCCCTGTGGGGTGGCTGGCAGATGCCCTTTATTGTGCTCTCGATCATTATGGCCAGCATGGCGGTCATTACCTGGTGGGTTCTGCCCACGACCCAGCCCAGCCCCCGCCAACCCTGGCCAGGCACCTGGAATTTCGTCAAGCGGCCAAAGACGTTGATGGCCTATGGGCTGTTGGCCACGGTCTCTGGCGGCAGCTTCTTGCTGATCCCATCCTTTGCGACCTACATGCAGTTCAATCTGGATTTTCCCCGGGAGCGCATGAGCGAGGTGTATTTTGTCGCCGGCCTGGCCACCCTGGCGGCCCAACAATTGGCCGGCTACGCGGCAGACAAGTGGACCCTGACGGCGACCTCATGGATTGGCTTTGGCCTGATTGCGATCAGCTTGATCGGCGGATTCATGTCGGATCCACCGCTGTTGTCGTTATGGATCTTTTTCCCAATCTTCATGGTGTCGGGGGCAATCCGTATCGCCACCGCCAACACTGCCAGCTCACTGGTGCCCGAACCTCATGAGCGATCCGCTCATATGGCGCTGCAAACCAGCCTTAGACATGCCTGCAGCGGCTCTGCCGGGGTCATTAGCGCCTTTATCTTGACCACCGACGCCAGTGGCAATCTGCAAAACATCGGATGGCTAGCCGCGATCACTCTGCTGGTGGCGTTAGCCCAGCCGCTGTTGATGCGACGGCTGGAGCCTCAGCTGACCCGGTAAAAGCTGGATCACTGCTGCGTCAAAGGCGCTAGAAATAATTTCGTAAGACCGCCAGACGATCTCGATACTCGGCCTCGCGATACGGAACGGGCGGGGTTTGACCCCAAATAGGCTTGGGCCACAAGGCGTCGTCGGTAAATCGCGCGACGTGATGAATGTGCAACTGCGAAACCATATTGCCGATTTGAGCAACATTGATGTGATCGGGATTAAAGGCCGAGCGCAAAATTTCGACCACCAGATCGGATTCTTCCCGAACGGTGCGGCGCAGCTCGAGCGGTAAATGAACCATCAAACGAGCGTCCTGAAAGCGCGGCACCTGGGCCAGCCACACGAACCGCGAATCATTCATCAACAGCCATTCTGAGGCCTCGAGAGAGGCAATCAGACGGCCGTCCGCCGCCAACTGCGAATCCAATCTAAACATCGTACGTCCCTGCACTGGTTTGACCTGTCTAGTAGATCATTTTCCAGGCGAAAAAAAACCCGCCATATGACGAGTTTTTTAAGTTTGGTGGAGCTAGGCGGGATCGAACCGCCGACCTCTACAATGCCATTGTAGCGCTCTCCCAGCTGAGCTATAGCCCCTTAGGTGGCGCGCATATTAGGGCCCTGTGTCACCCTCGTCAAGAGCATTCAGCGCTTGATATCGCTTTTCTAGTCGCTTGGTGGCTTTCTTGCTGACGCCCCCTAACACTTCGATCCCATGACGCAGTCGATTGCGAGTCAGATCCGGTCCAATTACCGCCATGGTGTCCATCACGCTGACCGCATTTTTGCTGCCACATATGGCGATAAACAACGGCGGCATAAAGGCGCGTAACTTTAGCTGCATTTGCTCGGCCAAGGTCTTGATCTCGGTTTCGATGCGCGGCTTGTCCCAGGCGCCCGGCGCTTCCAATCGCCACAACAAAAACTGCAACTGAGCCAAAGTCTCTTCGTCACCCTGCTCAAAGCTGTCCGCAGAAATATCCGGATATCCATTAAACAAAGGCGTTGCCGCTTTAAACAACTCCGAGAAAGAACGGACGCGCGGTAAAACTAATGGCGCAACGTGAGATATATATTCGGAGTTAATCGCCCAATCTTGAATACTGCCCCATAGTTTTTCCAAGGGAACACTGCGCATCCATTCGCCGTTCAGCCATTGTAGCTTTTCAAAATCAAATACCGGACCACCCAACGAGACCCGCTCGATATTAAAGCTCTCGACCATGGATTCCAGATCGAACATTTCGCGCTCGTCGGCAAAGCTATACCCCATCCGGCCCAAATAATTTAATAAGGCTTCGGGCATGATGCCAAAGCGTTTATAAAACAGGATGGAGGTCGGATTTTTACGCTTTGATAACTTGGACTTGTCTGGGTTTCGCAGCAGCGGCATATGCACCAACTCTGGCATTTTCCAACCGAAGTACTGATACAGCAATTGATGCTTTGGCGCCGAGGGAATCCACTCCTCACCACGAATAACATGGGTAATGCCCATTAGATGGTCATCCACCACATTGGCCAGGTGATAGGTGGGCATGCCATCAGATTTCAACAAGATCTGCATGTCGACCTGATCCCACGGGATTTCCACCTCGCCGCGTAACCGATCGGCAATTACACACAGCCCCTCGGTGGGAATTTTCATCCTAATGACATGCGGCAGGCCTTGGGCCAGTTTCGCTTGAACCTCGGCTTCGCTTAAATTCAGAGAAGCGCCGGCATAGCGTGGTGGCTCTCCGGCGGCTAATTGTGCTTCGCGCT
Source organism: uncultured Litorivicinus sp. (assembly GCA_938091715.1). Lineage (GTDB taxonomy): Bacteria > Pseudomonadota > Gammaproteobacteria > Pseudomonadales > Litorivicinaceae > Litorivicinus. Next base: position 1,926 of record CALKMT010000069.1, on the reverse strand, counting down.
CGTCGGCCAACTCTTGTGCCGTCATAAAGCAATAAAAGGCTTGGTCCTGGGCGACTAGCTGCTCGGCGTACTGGCGATAAATTTCCATCCGCTCGGATTGACGATAAGGGCCGTGCGGGCCGCCTACATCAGGGCCTTCGTCCCAATCCAGTCCTACCCACCGCAAAGCGTCCAGGATCGCCTGTTCAGACTCGGGCGTGCTGCGGGTTTGATCGGTATCTTCGATCCGCAAAATGAACTGACCGCCGTGCTGTTTGGCGAAACAGTAATTGAATAAAGCAATGTAGGCCGTGCCTACGTGAGGGTCGCCCGTGGGGGATGGGGCGATACGAACTCTGACAGTCATGCCGACTCCTAGATTAGCAAGCCGGCATTATGCCTAGGTTGAGCTTAAACCGCCAAAGACTCTAGGCTATGGCCCGCCGCCAGCTTGGCTTCGATCCATTTCGGCTTACGGCCGCGGCCGGTCCAGGTATTGCCAGCATCGCTGGGGTCACGGTACTTGACCGCCACCGGCTTGCGGGTTTTGTTTCCACGTCCACCGAAAGCTTTGATAAGCTCTTCAGCGCTGATGCCAGCCGCTTCTGCTTTTTCGCGAATTTCGCTGACCAACGCGTCGCGTTTAATTTGCGCACGGCTTTCTAGCTCGTCCGAAATTTGCGCCTGAAGTTGTGCCAGTTGGTCATCAGAATAATGCGACAGATCCATTTAAATTGCTCCAATTAGGTTATTAACGTTTTCGCCAGAATTATAGAGCCAGTTAACATCAATTCAAGGAACATTTTGCCAAATAGAATCAGCCAAGCCCCAATGATGGACTGGAGTACCCAGCATCAACGGTATTTTATGCGTCAAATAACGCGTAAAACCTTGCTGTATACCGAAATGGTAACCGCAAACGCATTAATCCATGGCAACCCCGAAATCTTATTGGCGCATTCTCCAGAAGAGTATCCACTGGCACTTCAATTAGGTGGAAATGATCCGGAATCACTAAACAAAGCATGTCAAATAGCCAGTAACTTTCCATGGTTTGAAATAAATCTAAATCTAGGTTGCCCCTCGGATCGTGTTAAATCCGGCGCCTTTGGTGCGTCAATGATGAGCGACCCTGTGCGGGTTCGAGAATGCTTATCCGCGATGATTCAATCCGGCGTGCCGGTGGGCGCCAAGATTCGCATTGGAATTGACGATCAGGACCCTGACGAAACCCTGTTGCCATTTGTTGAACACTTGGCCGATTTACCGCTTCGGACCCTGACGATTCACGCCCGCAAAGCCATATTGAAAGGCCTATCACCGAAACAAAACCGAGAAATTCCACCGCTGGATTACGATCAGGCCTTGCGGGTCAAAACGGCTTTTCCCCATCAATGCGTCGTTCTAAATGGGGGATTGAACGACCTGGCCCGCGACGCACAATGGATTGAGCCCCTGGACGGCGTGATGTATGGCCGCCATGCCTATCAGAACCCCTGGAGCATGCAGGCCGCCGACCCTAGGTATTTTGGCATCTCGGCGCCGCATCAACACCCCCAGGATGCGTTGCGCGCGTGCTATCCATACCTAGAAGAAAAATTGTCCAAAGGCATGTATCTTGGCCACTTCACTCGACACATCTTGGGTTTGTTCCAAGGCGTGCCCGGGGCCAAGAATTTTCGCCGGACTTTATCCGAACAAGCCAATCAACCCGGTGCGGGCATTCATACCATTGAATCCGCCCTCAGCCACCTAGCATAGGACTCAGAATGACTTCGAAATTAGACCAACTCAGACGCGTCACCACCGTGGTCGCCGACACGGGTGACCTGGAGGCCATTGAGCAATGGAAACCCGAGGATGCCACCACCAATCCCTCGCTGATTCTAAAAGCCGCCAACACGCCCGATGGCCTAGAGCGAGCAAAACAGGCGGTTAGCCGTGCCC
>CALKMT010000068.1 GCA_938091715.1 uncultured Litorivicinus sp. | reverse complement strand
CACCCCACCGAGGTGGTGCGCCGGTCGTTAATTCAGAAATACGAGGCCATGGCCGAGTGTCTAAACGCTCTGGACGGACAACTGTCGCCCCGTGAGTCACTGCACCAACAGCGTCGACTGACCCGCCTGATTGCCGAGTGCTGGCACACCAGCGAAATTCGCGGCCAACGCCCCTCGCCGGTGGATGAAGCCCGTTGGGGCTATGCGGTGATCGAAAATTCCCTGTGGGAAGCGGTGCCGGACGTTCTGCGTGATATCAGTACCCACCTTGAAGCCACCACCGGGCAATCGTTGCCGATCGATGCGGCGCCGTTTCGCTTTAGCAGTTGGATGGGCGGTGACCGGGACGGCAATCCGAATGTGACTGCCGGGGTGACTCGGCAGGTTCTGGGCATGGCACGCTGGATGGCGGCAGATCTGTACGAGCGTGATCTGAATCGACTGATTCAAGACCTGTCCATGGCTGAGTGTACCCAGGCGGTCCGTGACCAGGTGGGCGACGTATCCGAGCCTTACCGGGTGCTGCTGCGCCCACTGCGGGCGCAGATGCGCGACGTGCGTCGCGAGGTCGAGGCCATCGAGGCCGGCGAAGGGACACCCGTGTGTTCGACCATGCGCGGGCGTGACAGCCTGTTTGCGCCGCTCAAATTGGCATACGACTCGCTGCATGCCTGTGGGATGGGTGCGATTGCGGATGGATACTTGCTGGATACCCTGCGACGGGCGGCGGTGTTTGGTCTGAATTTGGTGCGCCTGGACATTCGTCAGGAATCCGATCGCCACACCCAAGTGCTGGTCGAGCTGTGTGACGAGCTTGGGTTGGGTGATTATCGCGCCTGGTCTGAGGATCAAAAGGTGGACTTTTTATTGCGTGAATTGGGCAGCAAACGCCCGCTCATCCCGCATCAATGGTCGCCCAGCTCGGACACCCGCGAAGTACTCGAAACCTGTCGTGTCATCGCCGAAAGCCATAGCGATGCGATTCATAGCTATGTGATTTCGATGGCCCGCCAGGCCTCAGACGTTTTGGCCGTCAAGCTTCTGTTAAAGGAATCGGGCCAAGTGGCCGAGTTGCCGGTGGCTCCGCTGTTCGAGACCTTGGATGACTTGGAGCGGGCGCCGGACGTGCTGCGCAGCCTGCTTGCGAACGAGGCGTACCGGGCGCAAATCGGGCACCGCCAGGAAATCATGATCGGCTACAGCGACAGCGCCAAGGATGCGGGCACCCTAGCGGCCAGCTGGGCGCAGTATCAGGCCCAGGAACTATTGGCGGCCGTGGCCAAGGACTATCAGGTGCATCTGACGTTTTTCCACGGTCGCGGGGGCACCGTAGGCCGTGGTGGTGGCCCCTCGCACCACGCCATTTTGGCTCAGCCCCCAGGCAGTGTGATGGGATCGATCCGGGTCACCGAGCAGGGTGAGATGATTCGTTGGAAGTACGGTCTGCCCCAGATCGCCTGCCAGCATCTGGAGCTGTATCTGGCAGCCATGCTCGAGGTGACCCAAGCCCCCGAGGACCCGCCACCGCCAGAATTCCTCTCGATGATTGAATCTCTGGCCCGCTCAGGGGTCGAGTCCTATCGCGAGGTAGTTCGCGGCCATCCGGGCTTTGTGCCGTATTTCCGGCAAGTCACGCCCGAGGGCGAGCTGTCGCGCTTACCTCTGGGGTCGAGGCCGGCCAAACGCAAAGCCGACGGTGGCGTCGAAAGCCTGCGGGCCATTCCGTGGATTTTTGCTTGGATGCAAATTCGTCTGATGTTGCCGGCGTGGCTGGGCAGCGATGTCGCCTTGGCCAAAGGGATTGCCAGTGACTTGCCTCGTATGCGTCAGATGGTCAGTCAGTGGCCATTTTTCCGGGTCTATATCGACATGCTCGAAATGGTGTTGGCAAAAACCGACGCCCAGGTGGCCGAGTACTACGAGAGCCGTCTGTGCACCGACCCCGACAGCCTGGCGCTGGGCCGGTCGTTGCGGGCTCGATTGCAGGATGTCATCGGCCTGGTCAATCAATTAAAAGACCAGAGCAAATTGCTACAAAACGAGCCCCAGATCGAGCACGCGCTGGCGTTGCGGGATCCTTACACCGATCCTTTGCACTTTCTGCAGGCCGAGCTGATGCGCCGCCTTCGGACTCAGGAGCCAGAACCAGCGGCCGAGCGGGCCTTGATGGTATCGATGGCCGGCATCGCGGCGGGCATGCGCAACACAGGCTAGACATCAGAATTTATTGGTACCCCCCGCCCAAAGTTGAGTTGAGGCCGGGGGGCGTTTCCGTATCGTATGCGGATTAATTTAGGAGATCCCCACCGATGAGAATCATTCTGCTTGGAGCGCCGGGCGCCGGCAAAGGAACACAAGCACAGTTCATTTGCGAAAAGTACGGCATTCCGCAAATTTCAACCGGTGATATGTTGCGTGCGGCGGTCAAAGCGGGCACTCCCCTGGGCGTTGCCGCGAAAAAAATCATGGACGAGGGTGGGCTGGTTTCGGACGAAATCATCATTGGCTTGGTCAAAGATCGCTTGCAAGAAGCGGATTGCCAGTCCGGTTGTTTGTTCGACGGTTTCCCCCGCACGATTCCTCAAGCAGAAGCCCTGCGTGAGGCCGGTGTGGCCATCGACAAAGTCGTCGAGATTCATGTCGAGGACGAAGAGATCGTTCAGCGTATGAGCGGTCGTCGGGTTCACCCAGCCTCGGGCCGGACCTACCACGTGGTATTCAATCCGCCCAAGGTCGAGGGTCAAGACGACGTGACTGGCGACGCGTTGATTCAGCGCGACGATGACTCTGAGGCCACCGTTCGTCACCGCCTCAAGGTGTATCACGATCAAACTGCACCCTTGGTTCGTTTCTACGGTGACTGGTCCGTGGAAGAGCCTCAGGCCGCGCCGGACTTGGTCAAAATCGAAGGTGTCGGCAGTGTTGAGGATATCAAAGGCCGTGTATTCGAAGCCTTGGAAGTGACCGCCTAACTAGGTCAATGGACAAAGCGGCGGACAAGGGGAACACTGAGCCGATGAGCTCAGGTGACCTTTCAAGCTATCAAATCGGCGAGTTGATGGAGCAAGCCCGTCAACTGGCGACGGACTTTCGCATCAGCACCGGTAAAACCTTGCCGGTGGGTGGCGAAATTGCCCTGTATGACGCGTCAAGGCTGCTCGGCCTTGGCGAGCCAGACACCCCCACTGCGGGCATTGACCTGCAATCCTCGGACGCCAGCACCCGTTTCCAAGTCAAGAGTCGAGCACTGTTTTCAGGGGCCAAAAGTGCGCCGCGTTTGGGCTCGATTAACCCTAATGGGAACTGGACACACCTGTTGCTGGTACTCATGAACGAGTCCTATCAGACCACGCATCTTTACACTCTAGAACGGAAGGTCGCGTTATCCGAAGCCAATATCGGTGGCAAGAACGCGATGACTGTGGCGAAGTTTAAAGTGATTGGCGACTGCATTTGGTCACAGGAGTGCGTTGCCCCCTGAGCAGGCGGCCGTGTGCGCGTTGACCCAAGAGTCAAACTAATTTACCTCTCGGCCCTGCCTGGTATCGCCTTGGCCGGTGCCCTGATGGCCTTTGCTCGTGCCTTGCCCCCGACACCCCGGGTCTACTTGTTGATCTTCGCATTCGCAACCCTGACGGCCTATGCGCTGTTGATCCCTTATTTGTTGGGGGCGTTTCACCGTTACGAGACCGCCTCCTGGGGGCAGTTGGCGGTGTGGCTTCGCTCCTTGATGGAGGGTGAAAAGATGCGACTGCCGGATGTGCCGGTTAAGTTGCGACCGGTGCTCAATGTCCTTCAACAAACCTTGGCGTCGCAAAGCGAACGACTGGGCACCCTGGCGATTATTGATCCCAAATCAGGTGCGCTCAGTCGGGCCGGATTGTTGCGCCGCTTGCGTGATGAGATTG
>CALKMT010000067.1 GCA_938091715.1 uncultured Litorivicinus sp. | reverse complement strand
ATATTTTCTATAACAACAGCTTCAAGAACGGTCTGTTGCCGGTCATTTTGCCGGTGGATCAGGTGGATGCCTTGTTTGACTACGTGCAGGCCAACGAGGGCAGCCAGGTCACCGTGGATCTGGAAAGCATGACCGTCAGTGTAGGCGAGCATCGTTTTGCCTTTGACCTAGACGAGTTTCGCCGCGAGTGCCTGCTCAAAGGCTTGGACGAGATTGGTTTGACGCTGGAACACGCTCAGGCGATCCGTCAATACGAACAACAACGCGCCCAGGTCACCCCCTGGATGTTTGCCGATGTGGCAGGAGAGAAATAAATGACACAAGAAGTATTGCTATTGCCCGGTGACGGCATTGGTCCCGAGGTCACCGCGCAGGCGGCGCGTGTTTTGGATTGGATGATCGACAACGCTGGGGTCGACTTACACTTAAGTGAAGCCCTGGTCGGTGGCGCCGCAATCGAGGCCACGGGCGAGCCCTTGCCCGAGGGCACACTGGAGGCTGCGCGCCAAGCGGATGCGATTTTGCTTGGTGCGGTCGGTGGCCCACAGTGGGATGCCTTGCCGATGGCGCAACGTCCCGAAAAAGGCTTGCTGGGTCTGCGTTCAGAATTGGACCTGTTCGCCAATCTGCGTCCGGCGATTCTGTATCCTGAATTGGCCGAGGCCAGCTCACTCAAAGCCGAGGTCGTCAGCGGCCTGGACATCCTGATCGTGCGTGAATTGACCGGCGGCATTTATTTTGGGCAGCCCCGGGGCATCGAAGAGCGCGACGGCGTGCGCACCGGCTTTAATACCTATGTGTACAGCGAGCCAGAAATTGAACGCGTGGGCCGCGTAGCGTTTGAAACCGCGATGAAGCGGGGCAAAACGTTGTGCAGCGTCGACAAGGCCAATGTCCTCGAGGTGACGGTGCTGTGGCGCGAAGTGATGAACCGCCTGTCGGCCGAGTACCCCGAGGTTGAGTTAACTCACATGTATGTGGATAACGCGGCCATGCAGTTGGTGCGCAACCCCAAACAGTTCGATGTGATGGTGACTGGCAATATGTTCGGCGACATTCTGTCTGACTGCGCTGCGATGCTGACCGGCTCGATTGGCATGCTGCCCTCGGCCTCGTTGGATGTGAACGGCAAGGGCATGTACGAGCCCGTGCACGGCAGCGCCCCGGATATTGCCGGCCAAGACAAAGCAAATCCGCTGGCGACTTTGCTGTCAGTCGCTATGATGTTGCGTCATTCGTTGGGCTTAACGGCGCCTGCGGATCGTTTGGAGCGCGCCGTTCAGAGCGTTTTAGCGGACGGGCATCGCACGGGCGATATCGCAACCGCAGGCGAATCGGTATTGGGTACACAGGCCATGGGCGACGCGGTGATCGCGGCCCTGGCAGCACAGTAATTTTAGGGAACAGACAATGCGAGTAGGTTTAGTAGGTTGGCGTGGAATGGTCGGATCGGTCTTGATGGACCGCATGCGTACGATGGGCGACTTCGACAAAATTGAAGCGGTTTTCTTCACTACGTCCCAGGCTGGTCAAGCGGCGCCCTCTGAATCCGCCGAGCCAAATTTGCTGGACGCCAATGACTTGGATGCGCTGGCCAAAATGGACGTGGTCCTGACCTGTCAGGGCGGCGACTACACCAGTGCAGTACACCCCAAGCTGCGTCAAGCCGGATGGCAGGGCTATTGGATTGATGCGGCCAGCTCGCTGCGCATGAATGACGACAGTCTGATTGTGCTGGATCCGGTTAACTTAAACGTGATTCAGGACGGTATCGCCCAAGGTGTGCGGGATTTGATCGGCGGTAATTGCACTGTGTCCTTGATGTTGATGGCGGTCGGTGGATTGTTTAACCAGGGCTGGGTCGAGTGGTGTAGTGCTCAGACTTACCAGGCGGCATCCGGTGGCGGTGCGCGGCACATGCGTGAACTGCTGACCGGAATGGGTTATTTGCGCAGCACCGTGGCCGAGGAATTAGCCGATCCGGCCAGCGCCATCTTGGACATCGATAGTAAGGTCGTGGCGGCCCAGCGCAGCGACGACTTTCCCACGGACATGTTTGGTGCGCCGTTGGCGGGTTCGTTGTTGCCCTGGATCGACAGCCAGTTGGACAACGGCCAAAGTCGCGAGGAATGGAAAGCCCAGGCCGAGTGCAACAAGATCCTGCGCACCGATTCGGTGATTCCGGTGGACGGCACCTGTGTCCGGGTTGGCGCCTTGCGCTGCCACTCGCAGGCCTTGTTGATCAAGCTAAAGTCCGACGTTCCGATGAACGAGATTCACGACGTGATCGCAGGTTCCAATGAGTGGGTCGATCTAGTCCCTAACGATAAAGAAGCCAGCATGCAGCGCCTAACGCCGGTGCGAGCCACGGGCACCCTGGACATTCCAGTGGGGCGCTTGCGTAAAACCAACATGGGCGGCGAGTACCTAAACGCCTTTACCGTTGGCGATCAGTTGTTGTGGGGCGCGGCCGAGCCGCTGCGTCGCGCACTGAACATCGTGTTGGAGGCCTGATGCAGGTTGCCATCCTAGGCCAGGGCTTATTGGGCCGTGCGTTGACCGATGCCTTGGTCGAGCGCGGCTATCAGCCTGCCGTGTTCACGACCAAGGCCTCCTCGGGCGTGCCTTACATGACCGGCGACACCACGCTGGATTTACAAGACGTCGCCGAATTTCAGCCCGGTCAGTACACCTGGGTGATCAATGCGATGCCCGCCGGGGTTGCAGTCGAGGCCCCGGCCAACGGCGTTTTGTTGGATTGGTCCGGCCAAATGGGCCAGTGGTGGGGCGATGAGTCCCCAGTACCTGGTACGGTTTTGCGTCCCTTGCCGCCGGCTCAACAGATGGCCTTGGCAGCGCTGCGTGCTTTGGGTCTGCAATCTGTATTGAGTGCCGATTTCACGGCGTTGTGGTCGGTCGGCAAATTGGGTCACGGTGGAGTTCAACGCTTGGCCGGTGAAACCGCCAAGATGTTGAATGGTCAGGGCCGAGACGAGGGCGATATCGCCTTTGACCTGTCCGTGGTTCAAACCGACCCAGCCCCGCTGATTCAACAGGCCGAATTAATGCCCTATCAGATTGGTTGGGGCGAGATGATCGTACCAACCTTCCATGGCATGGCACTGCGGGTTAGCGTCTTGGGCAACACCAACTTTGGTGAGCAAACCCTGGAACGTTTGACCGCGGTTGGGTTCGAAGTCGCTCAAGACGTCAGCCTGCAACAGATCCAGCAGGCCCCGGAATCGCGTTTCGTGGTCGGTTACACGGCCCAAGGCCCCCGGGTTTCGATGACCCTGGCCTTTGATCCTGTGGCCCAGGCGACACAAACGACCTTGGATTTATTGGATCGTCCCCTATAAGGTCGGCTGAGCTATGCTTAGCCACTAGACCAAGCGGTAAACAAAAAGGGTTCAATATGCGTCTATTTCTATCAGCGATGATGGCTGGGCTTGTCAGCCTGCAGGCGGCGGCCATTGAGCTGGGGCCAATCCAGCTGGTGTCTGACGCGGCGGAACCCTTTGAGGCTCGCATTGCCATTACCGATCTGGGTAGCACAAACCCAAACCAGCTGTTACCCGGCCTGGCACCCCAGGCCGAGTTCGAGCGTCTGGGCATTCCACGTATACCCGAGTTGGGCGAGTTAAGTTTTGAGCTGGTGCCAGGCGACGGTGTGGCGCAAATCCTTATCCGTTCGGAACAGCCGGTTGGCGACCTAGCCCTGGAGTTTTTGCTAGAGCTCTACACCCCCAGTGGCCGGGTAATCAAAGGCTACAGTGTTCTGTTTGACCCGCCGGTCTCAGCGCCAGTTAATTTGCCGATAGAAACCGATGTGGCCTTGTCCGGTGAGACCATCGAAGTGGGCGGCCGAACCCTGTGGCGCGTCGCCAATGACATCAAACCCGAGGGGCTGACGATCGATCAGGTCATGATTGGCCTGCTGCGGGCAACGCCGGGCTCGTTTGAGCGACAAAACATCAATGGCCTGTTAAGTAACTCTAGATTGCGGCTGCCCACCCGGGCCGGATATCAGCAGTTCGATCCCGTCGCCGCCAAGGCTGCAGTCGATGCGCAGCATCTGGCCTGGGAGCAACAGACTGGCAATACTCCACTGCCCGGTGAAGCACTGGTGGCGCAGCCTGCGGTGCCTTTGACGCCTGCGCCCGAGTCGATACCCACCACGCCGACTCCGCCTGAACTTACTCAACCCGATACGCCCAGTGAACCGGCCGTGGCGCCAGATTTTCGTGATCTGAGCGATCCAGTCATCACGTTGAGACGCAGTGAATACGACCGACTCGAGCGCCAGCTGAGCGAGTCACGGGAAGCGCTGGTCGATGTACAAACCGTTCGGGATGAGTATCAAAGCCAAATCGATGAGCTATTGATTCAGCGCACTCAAGCCCTGTTGCGGGCCGATGAGTTGGACCAAGAACTGGCCATGCGTACCGCCAGCCTGGCCGCATCAGATGAAGAGGTTCTGAGCCTTGAGCGCAAGTTGAGCGAAGTGCAGTTCGCGGTGTCCCGTGCGGAGCGCAAGATTCAGGATTTGGACCAGGCGCTGCAAGGCCAGGAAAACGCGCCTTCGAATGATGTCTCGGCAAGCAATGAACCCGTCGCTCAGCCAGCGGTTGCCCCGGATCCGCTGCCGGCTTGGATGAACCCGCTGTGGGGCTGGATTGGCTCGGCGGTGTTCTTGGTTACCACCCTATTGGTATTCCTGTTGCGTCGGCGCGGGTATGTTGATCCGGCGACGTTGGCCCAGGATCCAGTTGCTGACGCGCCGGATGCGGCCGAGCCTGAATCGCTGGATATGAAAGAGGTCGACGGCATGTTGGCAGCAGCATTATCCGAGCCCGAGCCCGAGCCCGAGCCCGAGCCCGAGCCCGAGCCCGAGCCCGAGCCCGAGCCCGAGCCAGAACCCGAACCCAAACCCGAGCCCGAGCCAAATGAATGCGATGAATCTCAGTGGCCAGACCTTGACAAATCCGACACTTTCAGTGCAATCTGTGGAGACTGCAAGGTGCTAGTCCGCTTTGGCATTGGCTTCGATCAGAGATACGGTGGGACGTGTTCTCGGTACTGTGCGTCAGTGGGTCAGCAGACGGGACAACCAATGGCGTGTGCGGGGGCATGGGAAGACTACGGTGGTGCTGACTCCTGTCGAGTCTTGAAAGTGGAGAAGTGTGC